>CAYXRV010000016.1:3763-6879 GCA_964466215.1 uncultured Candidatus Saccharibacteria bacterium | reverse complement strand
CATTGGATGTGCCAGTATGATGAGACCGGGTCGATAGGCAAGCGTTATCGCCGACAAGATGAAATTGGAACGCCGTTTTGTTTAACTATTGATTTTGAAACTTTGGAAAATAACGACGTTACCATAAGATATAGAGACACAATGAAACAAGAAAGGGTAAAAATAAAAGATTTAGTTGTATTTTTGAAAAATGAAATTTTTTAAAAATATAAAAGAATTTTTTTTAAATTTTTTCGGCTTAACAAAATTATTAAGCAATGTTAAAAACATTGCTATTATTTTATTGGCATTTTATCTTTCAAATAGTGTTTTAGATTGGCGTAAATTAATTATAGGGATAATTTCTTTATCACTTATTTCTTCAGCAATTTATATTTACAATAATCTTTGTGATATAAAAATTGATAAATACAATGAACATAAAAATTATTATTCGAAAGCAGTTATGTATTTTGGAGAAAAATATACATTAATTTTCGTTGTTATATTTATTGTTTCGGGACTTTATTTTGGTTTTATTATTAATTTTTATTTTTTAATTAGTCTGATAGCGCTTCTTGTTACTGGATTCCTATATTCTTTTAAATACACTCGTTTTAAAGAAAAAGCTATATTAGACGTTTTGTTTGGCGCCACTTTTACTTTCCTTTTTAGATTTATTGCTTCTTGGTTTATTTTCTCTATTTCTACTCCTCCTTTATTGGCAATGATTGCTTTGGTTTCAGCAAAAAGCGCAGGATATATGCTTTACAAAGAAGTTGACCGAGTATTTTTGACGTCTCTAAATATAAAAAACTCTATTACTGTTGCCAATAAAAAAACAATAGTTGTTATGTCCACTCTATTGTGGTTTCTTTCTTTCTTTTCTTTTGTTTTTTTGTGTCTTAACGCAAAATATTTTAACGTAAGATATTTAGGAAAGTTACCCATAAAATTCTTATTTTTAATGCCATTTGCTATATTGCCTCTAACAATCATTTATCTTTCCGTATTGAACAAAATTAAAATACAAATTAGACATTTAAGAATTATGGGATTTCTCTATTGGATTCTGGTAATAATTATTATTTGGAATTTGTATTCATGGCTAAAAATCAATTTTTGAAAATTATCCCTAGCTATAGATTCAGTAAATTAATTAATATTGATGCTAATATTTTTTTAGATAAAAATTTAATTATTTTTGATTTAGACAATACATTAATTTTTTCGGAAAGCACAGAAACAAAACCAGAGATTGTTGATTGGTTTCAAAAAATAAATAAAAATTACAGGTGTGTTTGTTTATCTAATAGCAGAACCATAAAAAAAAGAAAAGATAAAATTTCTAAATTATTAGGATGTGAAATATTTTTAAGTAAATTTAAAAAGCCTTCTAAAAAATTATTTGAGAATATTGAAAAAGCTTATAATGTGAAATCCAGCGAAATCATTATTGTGGGCGATAGGGTATTTACAGATATTTTATTTGGAAATTTAAACGGAGCAAAAACGGTTTTAGTTAATCCCATAAATAGTAAAGAAAATATTTTAATTAAAATTATTAGAAAAACAGAGGTCTTTATACTTTTTTTAGTTGATTCTTTCGGGTATAATGGAGAATAATAATATTAATCATGCAAACTCAGCCATGTTTCAGAAAACTATACTCAAAAACGGATTAAGACTAATTACCGTTCCAATAAAAAACGCCAACAGTGTGACAGTTTTAATATTAGTTGGCACGGGGTCCAAGCACGAAACAAAAGATATAAATGGCATCTCTCACTTTTTAGAGCACATGTTTTTTAAGGGCACAAAAAAAAGACCAAATACTTTAAAAATAGCCGAAACATTAGATATGGTTGGCGGAGAGTATAATGCCTTTACTTCAAAAGAAATTACTGGTTTTTGGGCCAAAGTGGATAATAAACACTTAGACATCGCGCTAGACTGGATTTCCGATATGTTTTTGAATTCCAAATTTGACGAAAAAGAAATGCAAAAGGAGAAAGGAGTGATAATTGAAGAAATGAATATGTATTTAGATACGCCAACTGTTTATGTCTCCGAGCTTTTTGAAAAATTACTCTATGGAGACCAGCCGGCTGGTTGGAGAATCATCGGAGAAAAAGAAAACATTTTAAGTTTTAATAGGAAAAAAGTTTTAAATTATTATAAAAATCATTATTCTTCGTCAAATACTGTTATTTGCGTTGCGGGAAATATTGATTCAGAAAACATAAAAAATAAAGCGCAGGGATATTTTAAAAATATAGAAATAAGAGAAGCAAAAGAAAAAATTAGAACATCAGAAAGACAACAAAAACCAGAAGCAATGTTGCACTTTAAAAAAACAGACCAAACTCATTTTTGTCTTGGAGTGAGAGCTTACGACTTATTCCATCCCCAAAAAAATGCCTTATCTTTATTGTCTGTAATTTTGGGTGGCAATATGAGCTCTAGGCTTTTTATTAAAGTTAGAGAAAGACAGGGTCTGGCTTATTATATTCATACTTCTGTTGACGCTACTTCAGACACAGGATATTTGGTGACTCAAGCTGGCATAGACCACAAAAATTTGGAGAAATCTTTAAAATTAATTTTAGAAGAATATAGAGATTTAAAAAATAAGAGAATTGCAGTTAAAGAGCTTCAAAAAGCAAAAGATTATTTAAAAGGAGCATCGGCATTGTCTTTGGAGCCATCAGATAGGCAGGCATCCTTTTATGCCTCTCAGGAACTATTGGAAAATAAAATTATGACTTTAGCGGAAAAGTTTAAAGAAATTGATAAAGTTTCTGTTGATGATATAAAAAAGGTGGCCGAAAATATATTTTTGCCCGAAAATCTTAACTTGGCTATAATAGGGCCAGCCGAAGAAAAAGAAAAAGAAAAACTTCAACGTTTGTTGAAAATATAAATTATGTCAGAAAAAATTTTAGACATTTCTTGGGAAACAATTCTTAAATTTTTTATAGCCAGTTTTATCTTTTATATTATTTATCTTGTTAGAGATATTGTGGTCTGGTTTTTCTTCGCCCTGATAATTTCCATTCTGCTCCAGCCAGCTGTTAATTTCTTAAGAAAAATTTATATTCCTAAAATTATTGCAATATTTTTGGTTTATCTGTCAA
>CAYXRV010000016.1:0-3753 GCA_964466215.1 uncultured Candidatus Saccharibacteria bacterium | reverse complement strand
CATTTTAGGACTTTTAATTTATCTGACGGCGCCTATTTTTGTTTATGAAATAAGGCAATTTTTGCAATTTCTGCCAGATTATTTTGAGCGCATAAATCCTATTTTAAAACAATTTGGATTTGATATTGCAGAAGGATTTGGAGAAATTTCAAGTATTTTTACCAGCAATCTGGAAAAAAGTTCCAAAGGTGTTATAAGCGCTCTCTTAGCTTTTTTTGGCGGGCTTGCTTCAACTGCTTTTATTTTGACGCTTGCCTTTTTTCTTTCCCTGGAAGAAAAAGGGGTAGAAAGAGTTTTAATATTGTTGTGTCCTCAAAAATATGAAGAGTTGATAATAACTCTTTTCAAAAGAGCTCAGAATAAAGTTGCTGGCTGGTTTGGAGCAAGAATTTTAGCTTGTCTTTTTGTTGGAGTAGCTTCTTTTCTTGTATTTTATGTGTTTGAGATAAAATATGCCTTTATTCTTGCTCTATTATCTGGAATTTTAAATTTTGTGCCATATGTGGGGCCCTGGATAACTAGCATTTTATTAATTGTATTTATAATCATTTCTTCCGGTTCTTGGTTGAAGGTAATTTATGTCTTGGTGGCCGTGGTTGTAATTCAAGAGATAGAAAACAAGCTTTTAACTCCTATATTAATGAAAAAAATGATTGATATCCCTCCCGTATTAGTTCTGGTGGCTTTGCTCGTGGGGTCTCAAATTTTTGGATTTTTGGGGACAATTTTTGCCGTGCCAGTTTTTGGAATTGTTTATGAATTTTTGAAAGAATTTTTGGAAAAAAGAAGAGAGGGAGCAACTCAAATAGACTAATATTTTAACAAAATAACAGAAATAATAATTGCCAAAACCTGGCTAAAAATTCTCCAAAAAACGGAGATTTTTTTATATTTTAGAAAATGAATTTTCTCTGTATGAATTTCGTCATGCATCGATAGAGCTTTGTTTGGAAATATGGAACTTATAACAGTTAAGCTATCGGGTATTAAGGCAACAATTGCGCATACATAAATTAAAGGTTGATTATTTGAAAATATTAAAACCAACAGCATTCCAAATAAAAAATCCAAAAATACTCTTGCGATATCGGGCGCCGATTTGCGCCATTGCTTTTCTTTTATATTTTTAATAGAGTATTCAATATGAGGAATCAAATCCAAAAAATAATGGCTTAAAAGAGCCAAAATAATCGCCATCGGAACATATTTTATTTTTGAAGCGATGGCGGCTCCTAAAAGCAAATGAGCTGATAGAATCATGAAAAATTATTTAAAAAGTGTTAGAATTAAATATGCTTATTCCCGCATCACCATTATACTATATGTTTGATAAAAATAAAAAGTTTTATATTACAACCACTCTGCCCTATGTTAATGCCGACCCGCATATCGGTTTTGCGTTAGAAATAATTCAGGCAGATGTGATTGCCCGATATTATCGCGCGCAAAAGTATGAAATATTTTTTAATACGGGCGCAGATGAGCATGGTTTAAAAATTTTTCGCAAAGCCAAGGAAAATAATCTTGACCCGCAGGCATACTGCGACATATACGCAAAAAAATTTAATGATTTAAAAATTGCTTTAAATTTAAGTTATAATAATTTTATCCGTACAACCGACCCGCATCACATCAAAGCGGCTCAGGAATTTTGGTCTCTCTGTGATAAAAATGGAGATATTTATAAAAAGAATTATAAAATTAAATATTGCGTCGGTTGTGAATTGGAAAAAACAGAATCAGAGCTTGAAAAAGACAAATGCCCGATTCATCCAAATCAGGAAATTGAAGTAATTGAAGAAGAAAATTATTTTTTCCGCTATTCTAAATATCAAAAAAAACTTTTAGATTTTTATAAAAAAAATCCTGATTTTGTTATTCCTCAATCAAGATTAAATGAAATCAGAGAGTTTACCAAGCGTGGATTGGAAGATTTTAGCATTTCACGATTAAAAGAAAAAATGCCGTGGGGAGTACCGGTTCCAAATGACGATAATCATATAATGTTTGTTTGGTTTGACGCCCTCGTAAACTATATTTCTGCAGTAGGCTGGCCGAATGATTCGGATAAATTTAATAATTTTTGGCCGGTATTTCAAGTGGCAGGCAAAGATAATTTAAGGCAACAATCATCTATGTGGCAGGCAATGCTTATGTCGGCTGGTTTGCCACTGTCAAAGCAAATTTTTATACACGGCTTTATAACTTCAAATGGCCAGAAAATGTCTAAATCTTTAGGAAATGTGATTGACCCATTTTTATTGGTTAAAAAATATGGCACAGACGCTGTAAGATATTATCTTTTAAGAGAAGTTTCTCCAACAGAAGATGGCGACTTTACTTACGAAAAATTTGAACAAAGATATAATGGCGACTTGGCAGGAGGAATTGGCAATCTCGTTGCCAGAACTATTGCTTTGGCTGTGAAGTTGAATATTCCGCAAAAAAAATCAACATCTAAAATTAACAAAGCTATAACATCAACAAAAAAAGATTGCGAAAAACATTTGAAAGATTTTAAATTTAATGAGGCGTTAAAATCAGTATGGGAATTAATCAGTTTTTGCGATAAATATATAAACGAAGAAAAGCCATGGGAGGCGAAAGAAAATGCCAATCAAGTTATTTCCGATATCCTTTTTGCGTTAGAAAATATAGCAGATTTGTTAGCTCCGATGTTGCCAGAGACGTCGGAGAAGATTAAGCAGTTAATTGAGCAAAAAAAACAGGAAGCAATATTTCCGAGAACCCAATAGTGCTTCCTCTTGCTTTTTTATGGTTTTAAGGTATAATTACCACAGAGTACATTTACATGCACTATTTAGGGAAGGGCTTTTTTATGTCTTTAGACGCGTTTTATAGCTTGTTGTCAACGATAGGAGCCATTTTTTTGGCATGCATTGTTCTTCGGATTCTAACTCCAAAAACACAATTTATAAACAGTCGCGACCTTTGTAAAAAGGATTCAGAACGGTCAAAACAATAATAGCTCTTTTTTATCAGGTTAATCTGACTTGATGGAGTGTAAACCCCGAAATTTTTTAAAGGAGATTGGTAATGTTAGTGCTATCGCGCAAAGCAAATGAAACCATTGTCATTGGTGACAATATTGTAGTAACTGTTGTTGACATTCGCGGCGATAAAGTGCGCCTTGGGATTGAAGCGCCCACAGAGATTCCAATTCATCGCCAGGAAATTTACGATGCGATGAAAGCGCAAGAGCTCAAAGAGCAAAAGCCTGATGTGAAAAATACTCCTCCTCTTTACGATGACGAAGATTTTCTCCATTAAGGCCAAAAACCAATGTGGCAGGATGCTATGCAATCTGCCACTTTTTTATTGTTTGGAATTGAGATATTATAGAGCATATGATTATTGATACACACAGCCACTTAAACTTTAACGCCTACAAAAAAGATTTTGACGAAGTTATAAAAAAAACTTTCTCGGAAAATATTTGGACAATAAATGTCGGCACAAAACTTGAAACATCAAAACTGGCAGTTGAATTAGCTCAAATGTATAAAGAGGGAATATATGCGGCAATAGGATTGCACCCAATTTACGCGGCGGCTGAATTCCAAAAAGTGAAAACAGACCCTGACGAGGGAGATTTTTTAATAAAAGAACAGAATTTTGACAAAGAGGCGTATAAAAAATTAGCCGAATCAAAAAAAGTGGTGGCGATAGGCGAGATTGGTTTGGATTATTATTACAAGCCAAAAACTACAGAAAAATTAAAGCAGTTTAAAG
>CAYXRV010000015.1:6171-7790 GCA_964466215.1 uncultured Candidatus Saccharibacteria bacterium | reverse complement strand
TTATGCTAAAGATGATACTTATTCTTTAAAATTTTTAAAGCTTGATAAAGATGAAAAGGGAGAAATTAATATTAAAAATTTCGGGAGCGACCAAAAATCTTTAATTATTATTCCATCTTTGCAAACAAAAACTTCCGGATTTGATGGATTGGAATTTACTTATCCTTTTACGTTTACGATTTCAGTTGCGGGAGCAGTATCGCCAGATGAGCAAGCAACAATTCAAAAACTTTTAGAGCAGATTGATTATTTAAAAAAGCAAATTGCGGAGATTTTGGCGCAAAGGCAGGTCGGTAATGAAAATCAAAATAACGGTTCTTGCGCGCAAATAAATAATAATCTTTATTTTGGCATGTCTGGCAATTCT
This sequence comes from uncultured Candidatus Saccharibacteria bacterium, assembly GCA_964466215.1. Lineage (GTDB taxonomy): Bacteria > Patescibacteriota > Minisyncoccia > Minisyncoccales > Staskawiczbacteraceae > JACPYG01. The sequence continues at coordinate 7,423 of CAYXRV010000015.1, read as the reverse complement.
GAAGTAAAATGCTTGCAAGGATTTTTAAAGTCGCAAGAAATTTATCCGGAAGGTCTTATAACCGGAAACTTCGGCAACTTAACTAAATCAGCCGTGATGCGTTTTCAGGAAAAATATGCTTCTGAGATTTTAAGTCCCGTAGGATTGCAAAGAGGCACTGGTTTCGTGGGCGCTTTAACGAGAATTAAAATAAATCAGATTCTAAAGAGCAGTTAATCAGATGGAAGATAAAATTTTTGAAAAACTTAAAAAAGAATTACCGGATATAAAAAAAGATATTTTACTTTGTGAACATACAACTTTTAAAATCGGCGGCGTGACCGAGTATTTTTTAATAGCGAAAGAAAAAGAACATTTAATAAAAGCGATAAAGTTCGCGAAAAAATTAAAGTTGCCTATTTTTATTTTTGGCGGAGGAAGCAATCTTTTAGTTTCAGATAAAGGCCTAAAAGGATTGGTGATAAAAATTCAAAATTTGGATAAAAAATTTAAAATTCAAAAATCAAAATTAGGAGTTGTAATTGAAGCGGGAGCTGGAACAGAACTGAAAAACTTAGTTAATTTTTCAGTAGAAAAATCTTTACAAAGATTGGAATGGGCAGGAGGACTTCCTGGCACATTGGGCGGAGCTGTTAGGGGAAATGCAGGAGCTTTTGGAGGAGAAATGAAAGATGCAATTTTAAAGGTGGAAGCTTTGGATAAAAATTTTAACTTAATAAAATTATCTAATAAACAATGCCAATTTTCTTATCGTTCATCAATTTTTAAAAAAAATAATTGGATTGTTGTTTCTGTCGCTATAAAACTTAAAAAAGGCGATAAAAAAAATATCAGAGCCATAGTTCAGTCTCATATAAAATATCGCAGAGAAAGGCATCCTTTGGAATATCCTAATGCTGGCAGTATTTTTAAAAATTGCGCTCTTTCTGCTTTTCCATCAAAACTTAAAAAAAGTTTTTCTGGCGTTGTGAAAAACGATCCTTTCCCAATTGTGCCAGTTGCTTATTTAATTTCTGAGCTCGGATTGAAGGGCGCAAAAGTTGGCAAGGCTCAAATTTCAAAAAAACATCCAAATTTTATTGTAAACTTAGGGGGAGCTAAAGCCCAAGATGTTTTAAAATTAATTAATTTAGTTAAACAAAAAGTAAAGAAAAAATATAATCTAAAAATAGAAACAGAAATTCAATTTGTGGGTTTTTAAAATTATGAAAATTATTATAAAAACAAAAAATTTAGAGCTCACAACAGATTT
>CAYXRV010000015.1:2451-6071 GCA_964466215.1 uncultured Candidatus Saccharibacteria bacterium | reverse complement strand
TTAAAATTATGAAAATTATTATAAAAACAAAAAATTTAGAGCTCACAACAGATTTGCAAGAATTTGTTGAAGAAAAAATAGGAGGGCTTAAAAGGTTCACAAGAATTCTCCAGAAAAAAGATGACTTTGAAAAAGGAAAAGATTCCGGCGAATTTTTTGTGGAAATTGAAAGAGAAACAAAACATCATAGAAAAGGCGATATATTCCGCGCGGAAGCTAGAATTCATTTACCGGGCAAAACCATGGTGGCTATTTCAGAGAGAGATGATTTAAAATTAGCTATAGTTGAGGTCAAAGACGAATTACAGCAAGAAATTAAAAAATATAAATTAAAGAAAACAGAACTGGTAATAAGAAAGCAAAGAAAAATCAAAAAGGGATTATAATCCAACCATTGACAACTTTATATTAAGCTATATAATAATAGTAGCACATAAGATGCGACTAATATTTATTTTGTTCGTTGCAAAATTAATCGTTAGTCGTAAAAATCTGTTATACGAAGGAGAAAGAAATGAGTGCAGTTGAAAAGTTTCGCAGATTGGCGGAAGAAGAACGTTTTAAGGGTTGGTCACTCATTAGCATTGGTCAACCAGACCGGGGAATGAAAATCCCATTTTTCGGGTCGACGCATAACTACAGACTTCAAACCGGAAACGGCGTTGAGGACTATACGTCAATTCTTCGCCACTTTGGCTGGGCAGTCTGCTTCGGAGTTGTTAATTTGCGCGATAATATCTATCCAAACACAGATGCCGGCCGACACGTGGTAACACTCTGTCAGTGGAAGCCTGGTGTAAATCAGGCAAGCTGGGAACTGCCGCCGGGTGGTATTGGAAAAGTTGATTCGAAGGCGACGCTTAAAGAGATAACGAAAAAGACTAAACAAAGTTATCTCAAAGAAACCGGCCTGGGAAATGGCAACTTCAAATATCTCGGTCGAATTATGATTGAGACTGGCAAGTATCGCGGCGCAGGACCAGACGACCACGGATTATCCGCTCATCTTTTTCTCGCAACAGACTTACAGCGTGTACAAAACGCGCGGGAACCAAACCCCAACGAGATTATGGAAACTCTCATGGTTCCGCTTGATGAATTTGCGGAAGTTCTATCATCTGGTCTTTTTGTTGAGGAAAGCGCAGTTGCTTGTGCCTACAAGGCGCTCATTGAACTAAAACAACTTCGCTGGTAAAGTTAGCTAAATACGTATAACTCATTCATAACGCCTTGCGGATTAATTCGTGATTAACGAATTCTGCAGGGCTTTTTTATTTTGTATATTGAATTTACATATTAAGGGGCTGTGTGTATAATGACTTTATGTCATTTATATCTAAAATATTCGGTGACCCCAACGAAAAATATATAAAAGAATTGGGGCCAATTGTGGAAAAAATAAATTCTTTTGAACCGGAATTTGAGAAATTTTCAGCTGAACAGTTAAAAGAAAAAACAAAAGATTTTAAAAACAGATTAGCTGGCGGAGAAACTTTGGACAGCATTTTGCCCGAGGCTTTTGCTTTAGTTAAGAAAAAAAAAAAAAGAACCTTAAACCAGCGCCATTTTGATTCGCAGTTAATTGGCGGAATTGTTTTGCATCAAGGTAAAATTGCCGAAATGAAAACAGGTGAGGGTAAAACTCTGTCCGCCACTTTGCCCGCATATTTAAACGCCCTAGAAGGCGAGGGAGTGCACATTGTCACGGTAAACGACTATTTAGCCAAAAGAGACATGGTTTGGATGGGCCAGATTTATGGAGCCCTGGGGCTCACTGTGGGATGTATTACAAACGAATCAGGATATGTTTATGACGCCCTGTATATAAATACCGAAAAAGACCAGCAAAGAGATTTAGTGGGCTCCTTTAAGGTTGTGGAAGATTTTTTAAGGCCTACAACAAGAAAAGAGGCATACAATGCCGACATTACCTATGGCACCAACAATGAGTTCGGGTTTGATTATTTAAGAGACAATATGGCTTATGATCTACAACAACAAGCTCAAAGAGGATACAACTTTGCCATTGTTGACGAAGTGGATTCAATTTTAATTGATGAGGCCAGAGTTCCTTTAATTATTTCTGGAGCGGGCGAAGACGCGACAGAAAAATATTATCAGTTTGCCAAAGTTGTTGCTCCGTTAAACAAAGAGGAAGATTATATTTTGGATGAAAAAATGAAAACGGCAACTTTTACAGAAGAAGGACAAAACAAAGTTGTCAAAAATTTGGGGCAAGACCCATGGGAAGAAAATGATATTACGATAACTCATCAATTGGAATCGGCTTTGCGAGCCAAAGTTTTATTTTTAAAAGACAGGGATTATGTTGTGAAAGGAAATGAGATTATAATTATTGATGAATTTACGGGCCGGCTTATGCCCGGGCGCCGATGGTCTATGGGGCTTCATCAAGCAGTGGAAGCCAAAGAAGGTGTAAGAATACAACCAGAGTCTATAACATCCGCCACAATTACTTTTCAAAACTATTTTAGACTTTATAAAAAAATATCTGGTATGACAGGGACCGCTTTAACTTCGGCGGAAGAGTTAGATAAAGTTTATAATTTAGATGTTGCCGTGATTCCCACTAACAAACCCATGATAAGGCAGGATTTGGCAGACAAAGTTTTTAAAACAGAACAGGGCAAGCTTCAGGCGGTAGTGAAAGAAATAAAAGAATTAAATAAAAAAGGACAGCCGGTTTTGGTTGGCACAAGGTCTGTTGAGAAAAATGAATTTTTAGGAAAAATATTGGAGACACAAGGCGTTCCTCATCAAATTTTAAATGCCAAGAATCACGAGAGAGAAGGAGAAATTATTGCGCAAGCTGGTAAAAAAGGAGCTGTTACAATTGCCACAAATATGGCGGGCCGCGGAGTTGATATAATTTTGGGCGGAAATCCGCCGAATATTGAAGACGCTAAAACAGTTAAAGAACTTGGCGGGCTTTGTGTTATTGGAACAGAGAGGCACGAGGCGAGAAGAATTGACGACCAGCTAAGAGGCAGGGCCGGCAGGCAGGGCGACCCCGGGTCTTCGCAGTTTTTTGTTTCCCTGGAAGACGACTTAATGAGAATTTTTGGCGGCGACAGAGTAAAATCTTTAATGACAGCCTTAAAGGTGCCGGAAGACGAGCCAATACAAGCCGGAATGCTTTCGGGAGCCATTGAATCTGCCCAATCAAAAATTGAAGGATTTAATTTTGACGCCCGGCATCATCTTTTGGAGTACGACGATGTAATAAACAAACACAGAGAAATTATTTATAAAAAAAGAAAAGAAGTTCTAGAAACCGAGCCAGAAAAATTGAAACTGCAAATTATAGAGATTATAAAATTAGCAGGTCATACGGAAGAGGATTATAATAAAAGGGAAAAAGAAATTGGAGTGGAAAATATGCGTCAGCTTGAGAAAATTGTCAGTTTAAAAATTTTGGATACCCTTTGGCAGGACCATCTTTCAAATATGGATCATTTGAGAGATTCGGTAAAGTTGAGAGCCTATGGAGGGCACGATCCTTTGATTGAATATAAAAACGAAGGCCGCAAAATGTTTCAAAGGTTGCTGAAAGAAATTGATATTGATATTGCCAATTCTATTTTGAAGGCTAATTTACA
>CAYXRV010000015.1:0-2351 GCA_964466215.1 uncultured Candidatus Saccharibacteria bacterium | reverse complement strand
GGCCGGATTTTATTTTAGAGACGGGATTTTTAATATTTACAATAGTTTTAATAATAATTTTAAGGATTTTCAGAAAACAGAAGTTGGCAACTTAATAAAAGAAGTCGGCAAAGAAGTTTTCACTCCGCCTCCTTTGAATATCGGCGGCGAAAAAACCCAGGCAGTTTTAACGAAAGCAAAAATAATTGCCCAAACCAATATACAAAGATATGACCAAGCTGTCGGCCTTTTGCCGTTGCTTGAAAACGAAAAGCTTAACGAGGCGGCTTTGGCCAAAGTCAATGATATGTTTTTGAATCAATATTTTGAACATATTTCTCTTTTCGGAGTGGGTCCCGGCAAATTGGTGCAAAGTTTTGGTTATGACTATATAGTTACCGGTGAAAATTTAATATTGGGTAATTTTAAAAGTGAAAAGGAATTAGTGCAGGCATGGATGGACAGTCCGGGACACAAGGCCAATATTTTAAATAATCGCTATACAGAAATTGGGGTGGCTATTATTAAGGGAAATTATGAAGGAAATACGGTTTGGATAGGAGTGCAGGAATTTGGCTTGCCGCTTTCCGCTTGCCCAAAACCCAGCGATAGTTTAAAAAATCAGATAGATTCTGCCAAAAGCCAGCTAGATAATTTGAGCGCTCAAATTAATGAAAGGCGAATCCAACTTAATAACACAAATCCCCGCAGTGAGAAATACAATAATTTGGTGGCGGAATATAATCAATTGGTTAACCGGTATCAATCGCTTGCCGATGAGTCTAAGGGGTTTTTCGCTCAATATAATAATCAGGTGAACATTTTTAATCAGTGCGTTGCCGGTAAATAATTATTCATGAAAATTGCAATTATTTCTGATACACACGATAATTCGGCCAATTTTAATAAAATAATTGATTGGTTGAATTCCCAAAAAGTAAAAATTATCTTGCATTGCGGAGACATTTCAAGGCAAGACACAATAGATGAAGCAGTAAAAAATTTTAATGGCGAAATAAAATTTGTAAGAGGCAATGCGGATTTTTATCTAAATGATATTCCAGAAAAATTGGAGATTGAATTAGACGGAAAAAATATTGCCTTTGTGCATTTTCCAAAAATTGCAAAAGAAATGGCTGATAGCGGAAAATATAATTTGGTTTTTTATGGACATACTCATAAACCATGGGAAGAGAAAGTGGGGAATTGCAGATTAGTTAATCCAGGCGAAGCGGCGGGTTATAGATTCAAACCAACTTTTGCAGTTTACGATACGAAAACAGATAATCTGGAATTAAAAATTTTAGAAAAATTATAGAGTGTTTATTGACTATTTTTAAAGGCAGGGATATAATAAAAAATCGTTTTTTAAATTTCAAATGAAACAAAAACACTTAATATTTATAGGAATTATTGTTTTGGCGGTTCTGGCCGGAAACTTTATTTACCCGAATTATTTTAACAAAGGAGCTGATTTTTTGAACTCCAAGTTTTCGTGGCAGCTGCCTCATTTTTGGACAAAACCGTTTGTTTTTGGTTTGGATTTGCAGGGAGGGGTTAATCTTACTTATCAGGCAGATTTAAGCAGTGTTACAGACAAGTCGGGAGCAATGCAAGGATTAAGGGATGTGATTGAAAGAAGGGTTAATATGTTTGGAGTTACAGAGCCGGTGGTTCAAATTCAAGGGCAAGACAGATTAGTTGTTGAGTTGCCTGGAGTTAAAGATGTGCAGTCGGCAATCAATATGATTGGGCAGACGCCTTATTTAGAATTTGATGAGGCGAGAGACTCAAAGGAAACTCAGCAAATTTTAGATAAAATAAAAGAAGTGCAAGATGCCCAAAATAAAAAAGAAGACATACAAAAAATAAAAGATTGGCAACAGGCCTTGCAAAATCCCTATATTAAAGCTACTGAATTAACCGGAAAATATCTCACAAAGGCAACGATTAATTTAAACCAAACTACTTACAAGCCGGAAATTCAGCTTCAATTTAATAGCGAGGGGGCGAAAATATTTGAAAATATTACTGCCAGAAACATCAAAAAACCGCTGGCAATATTTTTAGACGGAGCCTCTATTATTGATACTTCGGGAGACGGAAAAATTGACGCTCAAGATTTGTATGCGCCAATCATTCAAGACAAAATATCTGGAGGCACGGCGGTAATTACCGGAGATATGAGCACACAGACAGCCAATGACATTGCAAGAAGATTAAACTCGGGCGCATTGCCTGTAAAAATAGGAAATCCAATTTCACAACAAACTGTAGGGCCAACTTTAGGGTCGGTATCTTTGCAAAAATCTTTGCAAGCAGGTATTTTCGCACTTTTGGCGGTAGTTTTATTTATGATATTGATTTATAGT
>CAYXRV010000014.1:0-8006 GCA_964466215.1 uncultured Candidatus Saccharibacteria bacterium | reverse complement strand
AATTGTTTCAAAATTGGGAGGCTTGGGGATATAAATAAAAATCATGAAACACACTCCGGTTCTTACAAAAGAAGTTTTACAATATTTAGACCCGCAAGAAAATGAAAATTTCATTGATTGCACAATTGGTCAGGGAGGACACACGGTTTTAATTTTAGAAAAAATAAAACCTTCAGGGAAAGTTTTGGGTATAGACTTAGACCAAAAGCAAATAGCCTCGCTTCGCGAGGTCTCGCGTAGCGATAAAAATTTTAAAGACGAAAGACTGATATTAGTCAACGATTCGTACATTAATATAAAAAAGATTGTTGAAGAGATTAACTTCAGGCCAGTAAATGGAATTTTGTTAGACCTTGGGTATTCATCATGGCAAACACAAGAATCAGAAAAAGGGTTTTCTTTTCAAAAAGACGAGTCGTTGGATATGAGATATAATACGGAGCAATCTTTAACCGCCAAAATTATCGTAAATGAATATTCAAAAGAAGAAATAGAAAAAATATTAAAAGAATACGGAGAAGAAAAATTTGCAAAACAAATTTCCAGAAAAATTGCAGAAGAAAGAAAAACAAAAAAAATTGAAAGCACATTACAATTAGTTGAAATTATAAAAAAAGCGATACATTTTAAATTTAGTCGTTCAAAAATTCATTGCGCGACAAGAACTTTTCAGGCATTGAGAATTGCGGTTAACGATGAATTAAATAATTTAGAAAAAGTTTTACCGGATGCAGTTTCAGTTTTATCTTCTGGAGGAAGAATGGTAATAATTTCTTTTCATTCTTTAGAAGATAGAATTGTTAAAAACTTTTTAAGGGACAGAGAGAAAGAGGGGAGCATTAAAATATTAACTAAAAAACCTTTGACTGCGCAGGTCTCGGAGCTGGATATAAATCCTCGTTCACGGTCTGCTAAATTAAGGGCGTTTAAAAAAATATGACAACTTTCACCTTGGCTTATTCGTCTATAAATAAAAGAGTTAACTCATTCAGCTTTCCAAGAATAAATTGGAAAACATATTGTTTGTCCGCTTTCTTGATATCTTTATGTCTTGCGGTATTTTATGTATTGCAGATAAACTATATGATTAAAAATAGTTATTTAATAAAGGGATATCAAAAACAAATAGACAGTTTGGCGCAAGAGAACAAGGCGCTTGAAGTTGATTTTGCCAAAACAAGTTTTATGGGCACAATCGGAGAAAAAACCCAGGAAATGAGTTTTGAAAAAGTAAAAGATGTAAAATTTGTGCAAATTTTAGAAGCCTCGGCTTTTTTGCCAAAAATAAATAAGAATAATAATTAGTTAGTAAATAATAAAGCTGAAAAATGAGAAACTGGAGATTAAATGTTGTTTTGGCTTTTATAATAATTTTTGGAGCAGCTATTGTTAGCCGCTTGTTTTTTATACAAATATTAAATCATAAACTCTATCAGGCTCAAGCTTTAGGTCAGCAGGCCGGATTTTCAGAGATTCAGGGGCAGAGAGGCGAAGTTTATTCTCAAAATAGTCAGGAGAGCAAAGGAGCCTATGGAACTGGCGATATAAAAAGCTTGGCAATTAATAAAGAAAAATGGGCAGTATCCGTAATTCCCCAAAAAGTTAAAGACAAAAACATTATTGCGGAATCTCTTGGAAAGGCAATTGGAGAATCAAAAGAATTTGTGCTCTCGAAAATAGAAAATAGTGATTTTTATACTGTTATTAAAAAAGATTTATCAAGTGATGCTGTTGGAGAAGTAAAAAAAATAAAGCTGGACGGAATACATTTGGAAAACATTGGAGGCAGATATTATCCTCAAGAAGAAATGGCGGCCACTATTACTGGTTTTTTGGGCGGAGATGGAACTGGCCAATATGGAGTAGAGGGTTATTACGAAGATGTTTTAAAGGGTCAATCGGGCATTAAAGAAGAAAAAAAAGGGATAGATATAGCCGATTCCTCAAATACAGGATTAGAGTTAAATGGGTCTGATATTTATTTGACAATAGACTATAATATTCAATTTCAAGCGGAGTCTTTGTTAAAAGAAGCGCAACAAAAATTAAATATAGACTCCGGGCAGATTGTAGTTTTAAAACCAGACACGGGCAGAATTTTAGCAATAGCTAATTTTCCGTCGTTTGACCCAAATTATTATTCAAAAGAAAAAAATCTTGATATTTTTCAGAATTCGGCTATCCAGAAAATTTTTGAACCAGGCTCCATAATGAAACCTTTTACTATGGCTATGGGCATAAACGAAGGCAAAATAACACCGCAGACAATTTTTGTGGATACAGGTTCGGTGAAATTAGGGAAAGATGTAATTCATAACTTTGACAGAAAAACGTGGGGCAAACAAACAATGACAGGCGTTTTGGAAAACTCAATTAACACGGGAGCGGTGTTTGTTTCTCAATTAATGTCTCATCAAACATTTTTGGACTATCTTGATAAGTTTGGTTTTAATGAAAAAACTGGCGTTGAATTGCAGGGGGAAGTAACTTCTAAAAATAATATTAATGGGCCAGATGTGGAATTTGCCACCGCCAGTTTTGGGCAGGGCATTGGAGTTACTCCTATCCAGATTGCCAGAGGATTTTGCGCCATTGCCAATGGCGGTAAATTAGTGAATCTTTATGTGGTAGATAAAATAGTGAAAGGAGATAAAGAAATAAATACAACTCCACAAATTTCAAACGACCAAATTATTTCACAACAAACGGCTTCGCAAGTTACGACCATGTTAACAAGCGTCGTGGAAAGAGGTTTTGGAAAGGGAGCCAAGATTCCGGGTTATTATTTAGCGGGCAAAACGGGAACAGCCCAGGTCCCATTTGAAAATAAAAATGGATATTATCCGGATAAAACTATTCAAACTTTTATTGGCTTTGGGCCAGCTTTAAATCCGCAATTTTTAATATTAGTAAAATTAGATAATCCCAAGGTTTCAGTTTCAAGTCTTTCCACGGTGCCAGTTTTTAAAAAATTAGCGCAATATATCATCAATTATTGGCAAATACCGCCCGATTACGACATAAATAATAAAAAATAATATGGATTTTTTAAAGAAATCAATTTTATATTTTAAAAAACCAAAGGTTATTTTTGTGATGGCCTCGGGGGAAAGGTCGTATGCTGAGGCTATTTTTCAGGTTTTAAAACCAAGTTTTAAAATTCAAAAACTTTATGAAAAAATTCCAGATATTTTGAATATTGTAAATACAGAAATTTTTATTGTGGAAACTAATTTTAAAAATGAAGAATTTTTGGAAGAAATAAAATTTTTTTTAAAAAATTCACAATTGCCAGTTTTAGTGGTGGCTCAAGCGGAAATACCGCCAGATTCATTAGAAAACATAAAAGAATTAACCCTGGAGATGCCGCCTTACGGTTCTTTGATTTTAAATTTTGATGAAAAAATTATTTATGAAATAAATAAAATAACAAATTTAAAAAATTTCAGTTTTGGTTTTTCAGAAAAAGCCGACTTTGTGATAAGCGATGTAAATGAAACAGAAAATAATACAAATTTTAAGTTAAATTACAAGGGCAATATTGTTCCTATTTGGTTAAAAAAAGTTTTGGGCAAAAAGGAGATATATAATGTTTTGCCGGCGATTTGTGTCGGCATTCTTTTGGGGCTAAATATTGTTGAAATGTCGGAGACGCTTAAGAATTTAGGGCCAATAGACAAAATCTAATTTTTATGTTAAATTATTAAGAAATAAGATTGAAAATGCTCCTATCGTCTAGTGGTTAGGACATCAGCTTCTCAAGCTGAGAACACCGGTCCGACTCCGGTTAGGAGCACATATATTTATTTTCGCCGCCAAAGAGGGAGCTTTTTTGTTGATTTTTGGTTTTGGTGGTAAAATACATAAATGGTAAAAGAGGGATTATTTAGAAAATATATTTATCCTGTTGCCACGATGTCGGGCAGTATTATTGGCGCTGGATTTTTTGCTTTGCCGTATATTACTTTAAAGGTGGGTATATGGACAATGCTGGCTTATTTTTTAATTTGCGGATTTTTAGTTATTTTGATTCACTTAATATACGCCGAGGTGGCCCTTAAAACCCCCGACTTTAAAAGACTTCCGGGATTTGTTGGTTTTCATTTGGGAAAAGGGCTTGGCAGATTATCTTTAATTTCAACTATTGTGGGTTCTTTTGGCGTTTTATTGATTTATTTGATTATTGGAAGCGAGTTTTTATCTAACGTTTTTTCGCCCATTTTAGGCGGCGCCAAATTGTTGTATCTTTTTATCTATTTTGTTTTAGCTTCTTTCATTGTTTATTTTGGAATAAAAATAGTTTCTAAGGTTGAATTTGGAGTGATTTGTTTTTTGTTATTAGTTTTAACCTCAATATTTATAAAAGATTTTTCGCAGATAAAAATTGCCAATTTTTTTATTAAAAATACAAATTTAGGGATTAAAGATTTATTTCTGCCATACGGCGCCATTATTTTTTCTTTATGGGGAACAGGAATGATACCAGAGGTGGAGGAAATGTTGGCAGGAAATAAAAAATTAATAAAAAAAATAGTTATAATGGCAACCCTGATTCCGGCAATAATTTATTTGACTTTTATATTTTTAGTTTTGGGCATCACTGGCACTGCCACAACACAATCGGCTCTTTTGGGCTTAAAAAGTTTTTTGGGAAACGGATTGTCGTCTTTGGGAATTTTGATTGGGGTTGCCACAACATTCGTCGGTTTTATCACAATGGGGCTTACTTTAAAAAAAATGTTAAATTATGATTTAAAAATCAAAAAATTTCATGCGTGGGTAATTACTTGTTTTACGCCGTTGATTTTATTTTTGATGGGTTTGAATTCTTTTATCGGTTTGATTTCGTTCATTGGAGGAATTTTACTCAGTATTGACGGAATTTTAATATTGTTAATGTACGGCAAAATTAATGGAAAGAAAACATTAATCTATTCTTTATTGTTGATATTCGTCTTTGGTATTATTTACGAACTAATATATTTTATTAAATAAATAATTCTATGATTTTTTACATTATTGGTTTCTTGATTTCTATTTTTGTCTTAGCTTGGCTGGGTCCTCGCTTGATTAAAACATTAGTTGATCTTGCAAAATATCTTGGCTTGCGCGAATTTATAGTTGCTTTTTTTGTGATGGCTATAGCAGGTTCATTGCCAAATTTATTTGTTGATATTGGAGCCGCTTTGCGCGGTTTTCCTCAGCTTGCCTTTGGCGATATCATGGGAGGAAATTTAGTAGATTTAACCTTGGTTATGGCCTTGGCCATATTTATGAGCAAGGGCTCTATTCCGGCTGAAAGCAAAATGGTACAGCAAAGCGCTATGTTTACAGCAGTAATTGCAGTAATGCCTATGTTTTTGATTTTAGACGGCAAACTAGGCAGACTGGACGGATTAATACTAATATTCGCCTTTTTGGTTTATTCGTTTTGGCTTTTTTCAAAAGGAGATAGATTTAAAAAAATATATAATACAAGCAAGCGCCAACAACCAATAAAAGGATTCTCTAAGTTTTTTAAAGATATAATAAAAATAATTATTTTTTTAATTGTTCTTTTGGTGGCCTCCCAAATTATTATAAATTCTGCTCAATATTTTTCTAATAAATTAGGTGTTTCTCTTTCTATAGTAGGTCTTTTAATTGTTGGTTTGGTAAATTGTTTTCCAGAGACTTATTTTTCTATTGTTTCAGCAAGGAACGGAGAAAGCTGGATGATTTTAGGAGATTTAATGGGTTCTGTGATTTCTTGCGCAACATTGGTTTTGGGCGTTGTGGCAATTATTACTCCATTCCAGATTAATGATCTCTCTCCATTTTTAATTGCCAGAATATTTTCAATAGTGGCCTTGATGGTCTTCCTTATTGCCATTAGGACTGGCAAAAAGATTACAAAAAAAGAAGCGATTATATTACTTTTTGTATATATCGTATTTCTTTTAGTTGAAATATTTATTCCTCGATAGATTTTAAAGATATGGATTTAACGACTATATTATTATTTATAATTACAATAGGATTGGTGATTGCTATTTTTTTGTTGCTTAAAAAAAGGCCAGAACCCGAGAAAAAAGAAGATAATTCTATACTGATGTTGCAGCAGCAAATAAATCATATTTCGCAGGTTTTGGATTCTAAATTATCTGAATCAAATAAAAATGCGCAATTCCAATTTAATCAATCGGCTAAAATAATTGGAGATGTAACAGAAAGATTGGCAAAACTTGATGAAACAAACAGGCAAGTTGTAAGTTTTGCCGACCAGTTGCAAAATTTGCAAGATATTCTAAAAAATCCAAAACAAAGAGGAATTTTGGGAGAGTATTATTTGGAAACTGTTTTGAAAAATGTGTTGCCACCAGGTTCTTATCAAATGCAATATTCTTTTTCTGACGGTAAAATAGTTGATGCCGTTGTTTTTGTAAAAGATAAAATTATTCCTATCGATTCTAAATTTAGTTTGGAGAATTACAACAGAATTATTGAAGAAAAAAATCCGGCAGAAAAAGAAAAACTTGAAAGAATTTTTAAAACCGATTTAAAAATGAGAATTGACGAAACCTCAAAATATATAAAGCCATCCGAAGGAACAATGGAATTTGCATTTATGTTTATTCCTCATGAAGCAATTTATTATGATTTGCTTATAAATCAGGTGGGAGCAGTGAATGTAAATACCCAAGATTTAATAGAATATGCTTTTAAAAGCAAACATGTGGTGATTGTTTCTCCGACTTCATTTTTAGCCTATTTGCAGACAGTTTTGCAGGGATTAAAATCTCTCCAAATAGAAGAATCCGCCAAAGAGATCAAAAAAAGAGTTGAAATGCTGTCTAGGCATTTATTGAGCTATGAAGACTATATGAAGAAATTAGGAAGCCATTTGAGCGACACAGTGGTCAGTTACAATAAAGCCGGTAAAGAATTTGAGAAAATTGACAAAGATGTTGTCAAAATGATTGGGAAAGAGTCAAAAATAGAAATTAATACGATAGAAACGCCCAGTATTGACGAATAATTATTTTTTTGATAGAATGCACCTATGTTAGCAGTAATTAAAACCGGAGGCAAACAATATTTAGTTCAGCCCGGTGACAAAATAAAGGTGGAAAAACTGGATAAAAAAGAAGGAGCGGAGATTTCTTTCTCGGATGTTTTGTTGTTGGAAAAAAATAAAAAAGTGGAGATAGGAAATCCAAAAGTAAAAGATGCTAAAGTAGAGGCAAAAATTCTAAAACACGGAAAAGGAGACAAATTAATCATTTTTAAATACAAAGCCAAAAAAAGATATAAGAGAAAAATAGGTCACAGACAGCCATATACTGAAATAGAAATTACAGGAGTCAAAAGTTAAAAATCCGTTATAGCGGATTTTTTATTGATTTTTTGTCTCGTTCATTAACAATTAGATAAAGGAGAAGGATTATGGATGCAAAATTTGAAGGATGGCCGCATGTTATTTATGCTCAACAATTTTCTAGAGAATGGTTAGAAAATCAATTATTTCCAATGGCCAGGCAAATGAAATCGGTTGTAAATATGGGAGGCTCCGATATTTTAAAGAAAAAAAGACAAGTATCTTTTTTCTATCAACCCAGCACTCGAACGAGAGCTTCATTTGAAATAGCCATGGATTTTTTAGGTGGACGAACTGTTTTTTCAACAGAAAATGCCAGAGATTTTTCTTCAGCAAAAAAGGGAGAAACTTTTAGTGATACGATAAAAGTATTGAATCGTTATAAGCCGGATGTAATTATCTTGCGATATGACGAAGAAATCGGCGCCGGAATAGCCGCCGAAATTTCCAATGTGCCAATTATCAACGCCGGAGATCGCGACCCCGGACAACATCCTACCCAGGCTATTCTTGATATTTATACTATTCAGGAAAAACTTGGGCATGTTGACGGTATATCAATTGCTATGGTGGGAGATTTAATCGAGGGAAGAACAGCAAGGTCTCTTTCGTACTTATTGGCTAAGTTTACTGGCGTGAAGATATATTT
>CAYXRV010000013.1:4489-8361 GCA_964466215.1 uncultured Candidatus Saccharibacteria bacterium | reverse complement strand
ACACTGTGATATTTTCTTCTTCTGTAATTCCGGGCAACGAAAGAACTGTCCAAAGATTAAAAGATAATCTCTACCGCCAGTCTGACAATGTTTTTCATTCCGACATTATTGATGTTCACATTTCCGGTCATAGCAACATAGAAGGCATAAAGCAAATGATAAGAGATATAAAAGCCGATTATTTTATTCCTGTTTATGGAAATCACTATTTTTTGAAAGAGTCAGCCAAAATAGCTTATGAGCTCGGATATTCAAAAGACAAAGTTTTTGTGCCAGACAACGGTTCAATAATAAAATTTACGGCTCAGAAGGCAGAAATAATAAAAGAAAAAGCTCCTTCAAGTTATGTTTTTGTTGACGGACTCGGCGTAGGAGATATTGGAGAAATAGTTTTAAGAGACCGCCAAATGCTGGCCGAAGACGGAATGTTTGTAATTGTCGCCATAATAGACAGACAAACCGGAAAAGTTAAAGGGTCTCCCGATATTATTTCTCGCGGATTCGTTTATTTAAGAGAATCAAAAGATTTATTGGCTCAAACCCGTAAAAAAGTAATTGAAATTGTAAATAAAACGGCTGGCGGCGGAGGCGCAGTTAACTGGGTTTATGTCAAAGACGAATTAAGAAATAAAATTGGCGACTTCTTGCACACCAAAACAGAAAGAAGGCCAATGGTATTGCCAGTAGTAATAGAAGTTTAAAAACTATGATAATTTTTAGCGGAATCAGGCCAACGGGCGACATACATATTGGAAATTATTTGGGAGCAATCAAACAATGGATTGAGCTTCAAGAAAAAAATGAATGCGTTTTTTGCATTGTAGATTTGCATGCCATTACCACGCCATACAAGCCTCAAGAAATGCAAAAAAATATTTTTGAAGCTGCCATTATTTATTTAGCCGCAGGCATAAACCCCGAAAAATCCATTAATTTTGTTCAATCGCAAGTCAAAGAACACGCTGAATTGGATTGGCTTTTAAATACAATAACGCCTATGGGAGAACTTCAAAGAATGACTCAATTTAAAGAAAAGGCAAAACAACATCCAGAATATGTTAACGCTGGCCTTTTCAACTATCCTGTTTTAATGGCCGCCGATATTCTTTTATACAAAACTCAAGCTGTTCCAGTTGGTAAAGACCAAGAGCAACACGTGGAACTAGCCCGCTCAATCGCCAAAAAATTCAATCAAAAATTCGGTGAAACATTTTTGGAGCCAAAATTATTGATACCGAAAGCGGGAGCCAAAATAATGAGCCTGGTTAATCCAAAAAAGAAAATGTCTAAATCAGACGAACCAAAAAGCTATATTTCTTTGTTTGATTCTCCTGAAGATATTCAGAAAAAAATAATGACCGCCACAACTGATTCCGGCAAAGACATTGTTTATAATATTACAAAAAAACCGGGCATTTCTAATTTGCTTACAATTTATAGTTTGCTGGCTAACAAAACAACCCAAGAAATTGAAAAGCAATTCAAAGGAAAAAATTACAGTGAATTCAAAAAATCTTTGGCGGAAGTTACCATAGATTACTTAGAACCTTTCCGCAGGAAACAAAAAGAACTTTTATCAAGGGACGTTTACGTAAAAGAAATTTTAAACAAAGGCAAAAATAGAGCAGAAAGCATTGCCCAAACAACAATTCAAGAAGTCCGCAAGAAAATGGGACTAGCGTAATTTATAATTTTAATTATTTATTTGTAATCAGCGCTGTAAGTTCTTTTTGTTTTTCTTCTAATAATTCTTTTGTGTCTGCCTCAATGGTTAATCTTAACAAGGGTTCTGTTTGTGAAGCCCTAACATTAAACCACCAATTATCGTATTCAACCGTTACGCCATCCAAATAATCTTGTTTCCCGTCTGCATATTTATTTTTTATATTATTTAGTATCTCTTCTTTATTCGCAACTGCAAAATTAAGTTCAGAAGACTTAGCATAGGGAGATAATTCTTGAACTATTTCTGAAACTTTTTTGTGCTCTTCTGAAATAATTTGCAATAAAATTAAAAAGCTTATCATGCCAGAATCCATAAAATAGTTATCTTGAAAGCAATAATGACCCGATGATTCCCCGCCCATAATTCCATTATTTTCCAATAAACCGGCTCTCACATTAACAAAACCAACTTTAGTCCTAATTGGTTTGCCTCCCCACCTTTTAATAAATTCAGGCACGGCTTTTGAGCAAATTGCGTTGTAAGCTATGGCCGAACCGGGATTTTTTTGCAAAAAATATTTGGCTAAAAGCAAAAGAGTAACATCCGCTCGAACTAGCCATCCGTTTTCATCCACCAAAAAAATTCTGTCGGCATCGCCGTCAAAAATAAAACCGAAGTCGGCTCCCTCTTTTTCTATTTCTTTTTTAATTTGATCAGCCGACCCCACCACCAAAGGGTTTGGGCTGTGATTTGGAAAATTACCGTCTGGCTCATAATTTAAAAGAAATATTTTAACTGGCAACTTATCTCCAATTTTTGCAACAGCCAGTCCTCCCACTCCGTTGGAAGCATCCACAGACACTTTAAAAGGCTTTATTTTTTCTAAATTAACAAAAGGAATAATATGATTTGCATAATCTTGCCATATATCTTTTTGCTGTATCGTTCCTTTGGCAAAATCACTCTTAAAATCTCCTGTCGCAACTATGGTTTTTAAATCCTCTCCTCTAATCCAGTCAATATTATTGCCATTTTTCTTAATCATTTTAAAGCCATTGTATTCTTTTGGATTATGGCTGGCCGTAATCATTATCCCCGCGTCAAAGTCATACTTTCCTACGCTAAAATAAAGGCACTCTGTGGGAACTTGCCCCAAATTGTAAACATTAGCCCCTTCGGCTGTAATGCCTTTTACCAAGCCCTTAAATAACGCTGGCGATGATATGCGAGCATCTTGGCCTACTGCCACCGATTTGGCTCCTGTATGTTTGATAAAACCTCTGCCAATTGCATAGGCGGCCTCTTCGTTGAGCTCATTGGGATAAACCCCTCTTATATCGTATGATTTGAAAATTATTGGATTAACCATAATTACTCTTGCAATTTATTTAAAATTATTATAGTATTATAACATAATTTAAGTCAATGAAACCATACGAATTAACATACATAATTTCTTCTGAAATAACTTCCGAGCAGGCTGAAGCGGAATCAAAAAATATTGAATCCCTTATTCAAGGCAAAGAAGGTATAATTTTAAAGTCGGTGAAATTGTCTCCTAAGACTTTGGCTTATTCCATAAAAAAACAATCTTCCGGATTTTTTGGAGTTTTGGAGTTTCAATTAGAACCAGAGCATCTTGGCGAAATTAAAGAAAAAATTCAGAAAAATGGCAATATTATTCGCCATATGATTGTAATAAATAATCCCGCAAAAATACAAAAAGAAAGAAGGATTAGAAGAAAACCTATAGAAGAAAACAAAGAACCCGCCTTCACTGCGCAAGCAGACAAAAAAACAAGTAAAAAGGTCGAGTTAAGAGAAATTGAGAAAGAATTAGACGAAATTTTAAGCGAGTAAAACAAATACTATGAACCTAAACAAAGTATTTATTTTAGGAAACGTTACTCGTGACCCTGAAGTTCGCGCGTTGCCTTCTGGGCAATCTGTTACTAATTTCGGCATAGCCACAAACAGATTCTATACAGACGCTTCGGGCCAAAAGAAACAAGAGGCAGAATTTCATAATATCGTTTGTTTTGGAAAATTAGCCGATATCAGCTCAAAATATTTAAATAAAGGCTCGTTGGTTTTAATTGAAGGCAGAATAAAAACAAGGTCATGGCAGAACGCCCAAGGATTGAAACAGTATAAAACAGAAATTATTGCCGAACGAATCCAGTTGGGTCCGCGGTCCTCGCAGCCA
>CAYXRV010000013.1:0-4479 GCA_964466215.1 uncultured Candidatus Saccharibacteria bacterium | reverse complement strand
GGCCTTCAGTTGGCCCCAAGGTCAATGGGAGGAAAATCCAACCCAGAGTCACAGGAACCAAACAATCCGCCAGCCGGTGGAGAAATACCAATAATTGAGGAAAATTATATTCCGCCTCAAAACGATACAGGAAATTCAACTGATGAAATTGATGTGAAAGATATTCCCTTCTAGTTTGAAATGCGGAAATAAGGATATTTTTCAACACGCCAAACCCACAGCCTACCCGAATTGAAAAATATCCTTATTTCCGCTTAAAATTAAAAAATTATGTTTTGTTATTTTTGCCAAAAAAATATTGACGAAGTAGATTACAAAAACACAGAATTACTGTCGCGCTTTATTTCTAGCTTCTACAAAATAAAACCCAGAAAAAAAACCGGGCTTTGCATGCATCACCAGAAAAAAATCGCCACTGCGATTAAAAGAACTCGCCAAATAGGAATGCTCCCCTACACTCCTAAATAAAAAAATCTGCAACAAAAAAACAGTCCTTCGCAAAGCTCGGGGGCTGTTTTTATTTTTGTTCCATTGCCAGTTTTTTTATTTGTTTTGCCACCTCCGAATTTTCTTTCAAAAAAGTTTTGACGGCCTCTGTGCCCTGACCCATTTTTTGACCTTCAAAACTGAAAAAACTTCCCGCCTGTTTTATCGCGCCACACAATAATCCCGCGCGAAATATATCTCCTGTTTTAGAAATTCCTTCGTTGTAATAAATATCAAATTCGGCTGTGCGAAAAGGAGCTGCCACTTTATTTTTTACCACTTTTGCTTTTACTCTGTTGCCTATAATTTCATCACCCGACTTTATCTGGGCCGTTCTGATTAAATTAATTCTTACAGATGAATAAAATTTTAAAGCCAATCCGCCGGGGGTGGTTTCAGGATTTCCAAATACCATTCCAATTTTCATTCTTGTTTGATTTAAAAATATAACCATGGTATTTGTTTTAGAAACTATGCCGGAAAGTTTTCTTAACGCCTGCGACATCAGCCGAGCCTGCAAACCCATATGTTGGTCGCCAATTTCTCCCTCTATTTCAACCCGAGGAGTTAGGGCGGCTACGGAATCAATAACAATAACATCAATTTTACCCGATTTAACCAATGTCTCAACAATTTGCAGAGCCTGCTCGCCGGAATCCGGCTGGGATATTAAAAGATTATCAACATTAACTCCAAGCCTTTTGGCATAATCCGGGTCCATGGCGTGCTCTGCGTCAATAAAAGCTCCCACACCTCCTTTTTTTTGAGCTTCGGCCAATATATGTAAAGACAATGTTGTTTTTCCGGAAGATTCCGCTCCATAAATTTCAATTATTCTGCCTCGGGGCATTCCGCCAACTCCCAACGCCAAATCCATAGCAATAGACCCCGTGGGAATCACATCAACATCAACAGCCGAAATATCACGAAGGTTCATAATGGCTCCCTCGCCAAAGCGTTCTTCTATTTCATTCACCACATTTTCTATATCCTTATTTTGCTTTTCTTTTTCACTGTTATCTTTTTTTGTTTTTACCATATATTTTTTCTTTTACCATAAAATTTAATTATTATCTATATCTTTTATTATACTCTTTAGAATTTCTGCCGTTAATTGTTTCTCTGCCCATTTTTTAAGATATTTAAAATCTATTTTTGAAATGGCTAAAACCGATTTTATGTCGTCTAATTGTTTTGTTGAATTGGAGTCTTTGTGCCACAATAATTTACTTAAAATGAGGTCTTCAGGAGAAATAAAATTAATCTTTTTACCTCCAATTTTTTTTATCACTGCTCTTTGTATTTTTTGTTTATTGAATGTATCATCAACCACCCAAAAATCAACTTTCAGCTGGCTATTTGGGTCAATAAAATTAAATTCTCCATTATTTTTCAGAGCCTCAAGCATCGCTTCTTCCGACACATATACATCTTTATCTAATTTTAATAATTCTTTTGCCAATGAATTAGTATTTTTAGATAATAATTGAACCACAATATCAATATCTGCGGTAAAGCGAGGTCTTCCCCACACGGAAACCGCCATTCCTCCAGTAATAATATATGGGATTTTAAGACCATCCAATATATTAGATATTTTTATAAGAAGATTCTCTATTTCCATTTATTTTTCTGTCATTTAATGTATTTAGTTTTTTCCCTAATTCAAAAAATTGACTTACCAGTTTTATTTTTTTTTCTGCTGTCATTTTCCTAAAAATATCATCTTGAATTTTTTCTGCTAACTTTGGAGTCAAAATATTTTTTTTCATATTTTTTACTTAAACTTTTTGCCATTCGGAGTTACCCGGCTCTTCCGATTCGTCAAAACCGCTTGGTTTTTTATCCGGACCAAACCTAACATCTGCTTTTTCGGCAAAAACGTCTCTTGGTTTGGCTCCATCGGCCGGCCCCACAATTCCTTTTTCTTCCAGCATATCAATCAGTCTGGCCGCTCGTGAATAACCAATTCTTAATCTTCTTTGCAAAAATGAAGCCGACGCTTTTTTGGTTTCTAAAACTATACGTTTTACATCTTCAAATAATGGGTCGTCATCTCCGCCAAAAAATACTTCTCCTTCTTTGGGTTCTGATTGCTCCAAACTTTCTTTTAAGCTTTGAGAAAGAACCGACTGAGGTTCTGCTATTTTCTTGCCTTGTTCTGAAACAAAATCAGTTACTTTTTTAACTTCTTTTTCTGAAATATATGGACCCTGAATTCTTGTAATTTTGGCAGATTTAGCCGACATAAACAACATATCTCCGGCTCCCAACAATTTTTCGGCTCCCGCTGTATCTAAAACTGTTCTTGAATCAACCTGAGAAGCAACCTGAAAAGTAACTCTTGAAGTAATATTGGCTTTAATAACTCCTGTAATAACTTCCACAGACGGCCTCTGGGTGGCCAATACCAAATGTATTCCGGTTGCTCGCGCCATTTGGGCCAACCTTACAATTCCGGCTTCCAGCTCTCTTCCTTTGGCGACCATTAAATCTGCCAACTCATCAATAATCAAAACAATATATGGCAACTGCAATCCGGATGCCACAACAGATTTATTTTGATTATAAGTATGAATATTTCTGGCTGGAATTTCAGAGAAAACTTCAAATCTTCTTTCCATTTCTTTTATCAGCCACTGCAAAGTGTTCATTGTTTTTGT
Organism: uncultured Candidatus Saccharibacteria bacterium; assembly: GCA_964466215.1. Lineage (GTDB taxonomy): Bacteria > Patescibacteriota > Minisyncoccia > Minisyncoccales > Staskawiczbacteraceae > JACPYG01. The sequence goes on along the minus strand of CAYXRV010000013.1, from coordinate 1,330 downwards.
CGCGTCGTAAATTACGGGGCACAACAAATGCGGAATATCGTTGTAGTTTTGAAATTCCACTCTTTTTGGGTCAACCATAATTATTCTTAAATTGTCGGGAGTTGATTTATATAAAAGGCTTAGAATCAAACTGTTCAAAAATATTGTTTTACCGGTTCCCGTAGCGCCGGCAACCAACATGTGAGGCATTTCTGTCAAATCGGCATAAAGCGGAGCGCCGGCAACATTCTTCCCCAAAGCAACAAGCAAAGGAGTGGTGGCATTTTGATAATCCTGATGGGCAATTAAATTTCTTAAAGCAATAACCGACCTCACCTTATTTGGCACTTCAATTCCCACCAAAGATTTGCCGGGAATCGGAGCCTCAATTCTAATCGGGTGGGCGGCCAATGCCAATGCTAAATTGTTTGAAAGTGTTGTGATTTTTGATAATTTTACTCCTTCTGCCGGCTTAAAAGCATATTGAGTTACGGTAGGCCCCACACTTACTTCGGCCATTTCAACCGGTATTCCAAAATTTTCCAGAGTCTTTCTGATAATCATTGAATTATCTTTTATGTTGCCTGAAGTTGGAGGAGATTCATTTTTAGAAAGCAAATCTAACGGCGGCAATATAAAATCACCATTGGAAACTATTGTTGGTTTTTTCTCTCTTTCTTTTATTTCTTCTGGCTTTTCTTTTTTAAATAAAGACATTCTTGGAGACGCAATAACTGGCGCTCCGGATTTTTCATCTTCTGTTCCTTTTATTTTGAAAGAATCTTCTTTCATCGTTTGCGCCATAAAAAAAGACCCTTTTTTTTCATTGAGTTTTTCTTTAGGATTGCTTCTAATGAATTGTAAAAATATAAAGAAACCGATTAAAATAATGCCTCCAAATATAATATTGGCCGCCAAAAGCCCAAAACCGCCGACAAACAATTTCGCCATCAAAAAACCAATCCAGCCTCCCTGAATTTTAGTTAAATCTTGACTGGCCAAAATTCCCGCTATGCCCAAAAGCGTAACCGAAATAGCCAAAAACATTGCCAATGTTTTTCCCTTTTTTCTTGACCTTAAAAATATTAATCCTCCTAAAAAGAAAAATAAGGGCAATGTAAAAACAGCTTGCCCCACTAAAAATTTTGAAACATTTATAAAAATTCTGCCGGCTATTCCAGCCTTATCCCAAAATGAAAGCCCAACAACCACCGCAACCAAAAACATCAAAATCGCCTTTATCCATCTTTTTGTCCAAGAGGATAAAACTGGATTGCTATTTCTATCTTTTATTTTAGAGTTATTCTCTCTCCTTGATTTATTATTTTTAGCCATTTTTAGTACCTTGATT
>CAYXRV010000012.1:0-8394 GCA_964466215.1 uncultured Candidatus Saccharibacteria bacterium | reverse complement strand
CGGAAATAAGGATATTTTTCAACACGCCAAACCCACCGCCAACCCGAATTGAAAAATATCCTTATTTTCGCTACAAGTAAAAAATTATAAAATGAAAGTCGCAGTATACAATCAAGAAGGAAAGAAACTGGAAGAAATATCCTTGCCAAAGGAGATTTTTGATGTTAAATTAAATTCTGATTTATTGCATCAGATTGTTGTTTCGCAAATGGCAAACAAGCGACAGATTACAGCCCATAGTAAAGACAGGAGCGAAGTAAGAGGCGGAGGGAAGAAGCCTTGGAAACAAAAAGGAACAGGCAGAGCCAGGCACGGTTCAATTCGTTCGCCGCTTTGGAGAGGCGGAGGCATCACTTTTGGTCCAAGAAAAGAAAGAGTGTTTGAAAAAGATGTTCCTAAAAAAATGAGAAGAAAAGCGTTATTTATGGTTCTTTCGGAAAAAGCCAGAGGTGATTTATTAATTGTTTTAGATAAAATTCAGATAGAGAAGCCAAAAACAAAAGAAATAGCAAAAGCTTTGGGCAAATTGCCATGCAAACAGAATAGTTGCCTGATTGCTTTGCAAGATTATGACAAAAAAATCTTTTTATCCGCCAGAAATATAAAAAAGACCAGTATAATTGAGGCAAGAAATTTAAACGTTGTGGACTTGATGTCGTCTAAATATTTATTGATGGAAAAAAACACAATTAAAACATTGGAAAAAACATTTTTAAAATAAAGCGAAAATATGGCACTATTAGATTTTTTAAAAAATAAAAAAGAGGCAGAAAAGGCTAAAGAGATAAAGAAAAAAGAAATTAAAAAAATAGATAAGGCTATTAAGGCTTCGGTTGCAAGAGATTCAATACTTCAAAAATCCGATAAGAGTATGAAAAATTCTGATTTCTCGTACAATATTGTAAAAGAACCTCATATTTCAGAAAAAGGAACAATGCTCTCGGACAGTAATAGATATGTTTTTAAAGTTTATGAAAATGCAAATAAAATAGAAATTAAAAAAGCGATAGAAGGAATTTATAAAGTTAATGTTTTGGCCGTAAATACAGTAAAGACGCCAAAGAAGAAAAGAAGATTGGGAAAAGTTCAAGGATTTAAAGCCGGATACACAAAAGCAATTGTGAAAATAAAAGACGGCCAAAGAATAGAAATTTTGTAATTATGAAAATATATAAACCAACAACAGCAGGCAGACGAGGAATGACCGGAATTGATTTTTCGTTGCTTTCTAAAGAAAAATCGGAAAAAAGCCTTTTAATAAATATCAAAAGAAGCGTCGGCAGGTCAAAATCTTCCGGCCGAATTACGGTGCGGCACAAAGGAGGCGGCGTGAAAAAGTTTTATAGAATCATTGAATTTTCGCAAAAGAAAATGGATTCGCCAGCCAAAGTCATTGCTTTAGAATACGACCCAAACAGAACGGCTTTTATTGCTTTGATTGAATATTTTGATAAAGTAAAACAGTATGTTATTGCTCCGCAAGATTTAAAAGTCGGAGACGAAATTATATTTGCAGAAAAAACTCCTTTAAAATCGGGCAACAGAGCAAAATTAAAAAATATACCAGTTGGAACAATGGTTTATAATGTTGAATTAGAGCCTGGAAAAGGAGGGAAAATAGTGAGGTCAGCCGGGTCTTCGGCTCAAGTTTTGGCTCAAGAGGAGCATTACGTTAATTTAAAGATGCCGTCAACCGAAGTAAGAAAATTTCCAGGAGAATGTTTCGCTTCCATAGGAATGGTTTCAAACCCAGAGAATAGATATTATAGAGTCGGCAAAGCGGGCAAATCAAGATTAAAAGGAAGAAGGCCTCATGTTAGAGGTTCGGCCATGAATCCGGTTGACCATCCGCACGGAGGAGGAGAAGGCAGGCAGCCGATTGGATTAAAACATCCAAAAACTCCTTGGGGAAAACCGGCTTTGGGAGTGAAAACAAGAAATAGAAAAAAGTGGACAAATAAATTCATAATTCAAAGAAGAAAGAAAAAGTAATAATACTATGCCAAGAAGTCTTAAAAAAGGTCCTTACATAGACCCAAAATTACTGGAAAAGATACTAAAGCTCAGAAAGGATGAAAAAGTTATCATTAAAACATGGGCGAGATATTCAACGATTTCTCCGGAAATGGTTGGTTATACTTTTGGAGTGCACAACGGAAAAGATTTTATACCGGTTTATATTTCAGAAGATATGGTAGGTCATAAACTCGGAGAATTTTCTCCCACAACAAAGTTTGTGAGACACGGAGGCAGGATGCAAAGAGATATAGAACAGAAAAAAGAAACTGGAGAAGCGCCAAAAACAGAAGCGCCAAAGGCACCAAAGAAGTAAAAATTTTATGGAAATAACAGTAAAATTAAAACATTTGAGAGTAACAGCAAGAAAAGCCAGAGAGGTGGTTGATTTGATTAGAGGAAAAACAGCTGCCGACGCAAAAGTTCTGCTTTCTTTTGCCACAAGAAAATCAGCGCTTCCTGTTTTAAAGCTTTTAAATTCAGCTGTAGCCTCTGCCAAACATGATTTCCAAATAAATGAAGAAAATCTTTATGTGGTAAAAACCACAGTAGATGAAGGGCCAACACTTAAGAGATGGCATGCAATGTCCAGAGGCAGAGCTTATCCTATAATGAAAAGGAGCGCGCATATAACGATTGTTTTAAGTGAAATTAATACTGTGAAAGAAAATTCGGCCAAAAATAATAAAAAACCAAGCGAAGAAAAAACCAAAATAACAGTTGCGAAAAATAAGAAAAATCAGATTACGGCTGCAAAATTAAGATCGGCAAAAAAACCAAGAATTAAAAATCCAAAATCGAAATAGAATAATCATGACACATAAAGTTCATCCAAAATCATTCAGAATAAAAGGAATTGAAGATTGGAACATCAGAGGTTTTTATGGTAAAAAAATGCCTCAGTATTTACAGGAAGATTTTTTGATTAAAGATTTTTTGAGAAATAAATTAGTGGAAGCTTCGGTTGCCAATATTGAAATAGAACATTCGGCGAACAAATTAAATATTATTATTGAATCAGCCAGACCGGGAATAATTATTGGCAGAGGCGGAAGCGGAGTAGAAGTTTTAAAAGGGATGATAGAAAAGAAAATTTTTGGAATAAGAAAAAATGATTCAAAAAGAGAAATTAAAATAGAAATCAGAGAAATAAAAAATCCATGGATTTCGGCTTCACTTGTGGGGCAGTGGGCCGCTCAGCAGATTGAAAGACGCGTGCCTTTTCGTCAGGTTTTAAAAAGATCCATAGAAAGAGTTATGAGCAATAAAGAAGCAAAAGGAATTAGAATAGAATTAAACGGAAGATTAAATGGAGTTGAAATAGCCAGGAAAGAATGGCTAAGAGAAGGCAGATTGCCAAGAAACACAATTCGCGCAGACATTGATTATGGTCAGGCAGAGGCTCATTGCACATATGGAGCCATTGGAGTTAAAGTGTGGATATATAAAGGAGAAAAATTTAATTAAAAATTTCACAGCATGAGCATATTGATGCCCAAAAAAGTTAAACACCGCAAGCAACACAAGGGAAGAACAAGAGGAGTTGAAACTCGCGCCACCGATATTGTTTTTGGCAGTTTTGGATTGAAATCTTTGGGAACAAAATGGATTACAGCCAGACAGCTTGAAGCTTCAAGGCGATATATAATCAGATATCTTAAAAAGGGAGGCAAGCTTTGGATAAGAATTTTTCCTGACAAACCAGTAACTTTTAAAGGAGCCGAGGTTGGAATGGGAGGCGGAAAGGGAGGTGTTGACCATTATGTTTATCCTATAAAACCAGGACGAATTATATTTGAATTAGATGGAATTAAAGAGTCAGAAGCCAGAGCTGCATTCAGGGGAGCGGGGATTAAACTGCCTATCAAGACTAAATTTATTAAAAAAGGAGAATAATATGAACACCGCAAAAGAACTTCGCAAAAAAGATAAAAAAGAATTAGAGAAATCGGTTCAAGACATTAAAAAGAAATTAAGCGACCTTAGATTTAAGTTTTCTTCAAATAAATTGAAAAACGTGAAAGAAATCGGTCATGGAAAAAAAGAGATTGCCAGAATTTTAACCATACTTAAAGAAACAAACTAATATGCCAAAGAAACAATTACAAGGTATCGTGGTTTCAGACAAGATGCAAAAAACCGTAGTGGTGAAAGTGGAAAGAATCATTGAGCATCCAAAATACAAGAGAAGATACAAGAGCCACAAAAAATACAAAGTTCACGACGAAAATAAAGAATATCACGTGGGAGATAATGTTGTTATTGAAGAAACAACGCCTATGTCAAAAGATAAATGTTGGAAAGTAATTAAAAAGATTTAATAATATGATACAGCCAAGAGCAATGTTAAAAGTTGTTGATAATTCTGGAGCAAAAATTGTCCAGTGTATTAACATACCCGGCGGAACCAGAAAGAGATACGCGCAATTGGGCGATATAATTGTGGCTGCTGTCAAAAAGGCAGAACCAAGAAAACTGGTTAAAAAACACGAAAAGGTTAAAGCGGTAATTGTCAGGCAAAGAAAGGCATTCAGAAGAAAAGATGGTTCATACATAAGATTTGACGATAATGCAGTCGTGATTTTAGCAGAAGGGAAATTACCCCGAGGCGGAAGGGTTTTTGGTCCAACAGCCAAAGAATTAAAAGATAAAGGTTTTGATAAAATAGCTATGATGGCAACAGAATTACTTTAAAAATATGAAAGTTAAAAAAGGCGATAAAGTTTTAATAATAGCCGGAAAAGATAAGGGCAGAACAGGAAAAATTATAAAATCTCTTTTAAAAGAAGGCACTGTTTTGGTTGAAGGGATCAACTTAAAGAAAAAACATATTAAGGCTAAGAAACAAGGCGAACGGGGTCAAGTAATTTCTGCGCCAGCGCCTATAAGTGTTTCCAATGTTAAAATTATTTGTCCCAAATGCGGAAAAGCGGTAAGAATAGCATATGATATAGAAAAAGGAGAAAAGCGCAGAATTTGTAAAAAATGTAAATCACAAATTTAAAATATACATTATGCCAAGTTTGAAAGAAAAATATAATAAAGAAGTAATACCGCAGATGCGAAAAGTTTTTGGTTACAAGAATATAATGGCAGCGCCAAAAATTAAAAAAGTGGTGATAAATTCTTGTTTTGGAAAAGACGCCGCAACTAAGGCATCCGGAGAAAGAGAAAAAATAAGAAATCTTATTATGCAAGATTTGGCTTCTATTTCAGGACAAAAACCAAAATTGGTAAAATCCAAAAAATCAATTGCCGGATTTAAATTGAGAGAAGGATTAGAAATTGCGGCGGTAGTAACATTAAGAAAAGATAAAATGTGGGATTTCTTAGAGAGATTAATTTATTTGTCTTTTCCAAGGTCCCGCGACTTTAAAGGACTTGATCCAAAAGGAATAGACAAAAGAGGCAATTTGAATATAGGATTCCGCGAACACATTTCTTTCCCTGAAATTTTTGCAGAAAAAGAAAAAACTATTTTTGGACTGGAAATAACAATTGTTACAGACGCAAAAAGTAAAGAAGAAGGATTGGAATTATATAAATTATTGGGATTCCCAATTAAAGAGAGCAAATAAATTTATGGCAAAAGTATCACAAAAAGCAAAAGCAAAAAAGAAACCAAAATATTCTTCAAGAACAATAAGGCGTTGTTTTAAGTGCGGAAGAAGAAGAGGATTTATGAGAAGTTTTGGTCTTTGCAGAATATGTTTTAGAGAGTTAGCAAACAAAGGAGAAATTCCAGGGGTTAAAAAATCATCTTGGTAAATAAAAATATATGACAGACCCAATAACAGACATGTTAAATCAAATAAGGAATGCGAAGGCTGTTGCAAAGCCGGAAGTATCCATTCTTTTTTCAAAAGCAAAATATGAAATTGCCAAGATTTTGATGCAGGAAGAATTTATAGGAGAAATTAAAAAGGCAACAAAAGGTAGAGCAAAAATAATGAAAATTGCTTTAAAGTATGATAAGGGAGTTTCCAAAATAGAAGATTTAAGAAGAGTGTCAAAACCCGGCCAGAGAATTTATGCAAAAGTTTCAGAAATAAAAAGGGTGAAGGGCGGTTATGGAATATCGGTAATTTCAACTTCAAAAGGATTAATGACAAATAAAAAAGCCCATAAATTAAAATTAGGCGGAGAAGTAATTTGCGAAGTGTGGTAATATTGCGCAAGAGTAAAAATAAGTAAAAATTTATGTCAAGAATAGGTAAAAAATCAATTCAGATTCCAGAAGGCGTAAAAGTAGAAATGGGTGACCAGACCCTTAAGGTTTTGGGGTCCAAGGGAGAATTGAAAATAGAATTGCACAGAGATATTAAAATAGAATTAAAAGATAATGAAATTTTAGTTTCTCCTAAAAAAGAAAATCCATCAAAAAAAGCAAAAGGCCTTTGGGGATTATACAGAGCTCTTATTTTTAATATGATTGAAGGGGTTACTAAAGGATTTGAAAAAAAATTAGAAATAGAAGGAGTAGGATACAAGGCCGTAGTTAATGGAGAAAATTTGGTTTTAAATGTAGGCTTTGTAAATCCGGTTAAAATTAAAAAACCGGAAGGAATTGACTTTAAGGTGGAAAAAAACGTAATTACAGTTTCTGGAATAAGCAAACAAACAGTTGGTCAAATTTCAGCCATAATTAGAAAGTCTAAAAAAGCAGAACCTTATAAGGGTAAGGGTATTAAATATCAAGGAGAAAAAATTAGAAGGAAAGAAGGTAAAAAAGTAGTTTCAGCTAAAAAGTAAAATATTATTATGTTACCCAAAATATTAAAGCGCGTAAGGCGCCACAAAAAAATAAGGATCCAAATGCATGGCACGAAAGAAAAGCCTCGTCTTTGCGTTTTTAGGTCTTCGTCTCATATTTATGCTCAGCTGATTAACGATGATACAGCCAAGGTTTTAGCTTCTGCTTCAGACAAGGAAGTGAAATTAATTAAGGACGAAAAAATGGCCGGTAAAGTGTTGAGCGCATTTTTGGTAGGTAAATTAATTGCTAAAAAAGCCGAAATTCAAAAGATAGAAAAAGTCATTTTTGACAGAGGAGGAATTGTCTTCCATGGCAGAGTAAAAGCATTGGCAGAAGGAGCCAGAGAAGGAGGACTTAAATTTTAATTATGCGCGGAAATAAGGATATTTTTCAACACGCCAAACCCACGGCCAACCCGAATTGAAAAATATCCTTATTTCCGCTAAATAAACTATAAACATGGAAGAAAAAATAGAACAAAAAAAAGTATCAGATTTTAAACCATTCAGCGATAGCCATAATAGGCCAGCAGGTCGCGGTTTTGGCGGTGGCGCCGGAGGTAGTCGTGGTCCTAGGCGTGGTTTTAGAGGCAAAGAAAGAGTCAACGATGGATTTGAATCAAAGCTTTTGGATTTGGCCAGAGTTGTCCGAGTTACAGGAGGAGGCAAGCGATTAAGGTTTAGAGCAGTTGTGATTGCAGGAGATAAAAAAGGCAAAATAGGGATTGGAGTAGATAAAGGAAGAGACGTTTCACAGGCTATTGAAAAAGCCACCAACAAGGCAAAAAAATCCCTCGTGAGTGTTATTATTGTAGATGGCACTATTTCTCACGAAGTGGAGGCAAAAGTGGGACCGGCAAGAATTTTATTGAAACCGCAGAAAAAAGGTAGAGGCTTGGTTGCTGGAGGAGCTGTAAGATCTATTTGCGAATTGGCAGGAATTAGAAACATTTCTTCAAAAATTCTTTCGGGTTCCAAAAACAAACTTAACAATGCACGGGCAACAATGGAAGCTTTAAAAAAACTAAAAGCTAAAAGTTAAAAAAATGCAACTACACGAATTAAAACCAAAACATAAATTAAAAAAGAGAAAAAGAGTTGGCAGAGGGGGAAAGAAAGGAACTTATTCCGGAAGAGGAAATAAGGGACAAAGCGCAAGAGCCGGCAGGAAAATGGTGCCAATCATCAGGGAATTAATTAAAAGATATCCAAAATTAAGAGGATATAAGAGTTTTGTTTTGGAAGATTATACAGCGGTTGTTAATATAGATACTTTGGAAAAAATTTCAAAAACAGGTGAAGTAATAAGCCCCGACAGTTTGATTAAAAAGGGAATTATTCGTACAATAAAAGGAAAAGCTCCGAAAGTTAAGATATTAGGCAGAGGGAAATTATCAAAGCAATTAATTATTGAAAACTGCAAAGTTTCAAAAACGGCCAAAGAAGTAATTGAAAAAATCGGAGGCACTGTGAAATAAATTTAAATTATTAAATTGAGATGTGGTACGACAAGATATTTTTTCTTTTCAAAAGCAAAGAACTTAGAAACAAATTTCTATTTGTTATCTTCTTATTCGTTGTTTTTAGAATAGCTGCCAACATACCTATTCCGGGCATCGGACT
>CAYXRV010000011.1:0-8759 GCA_964466215.1 uncultured Candidatus Saccharibacteria bacterium | reverse complement strand
TGCCGTTTGCGGCTTGATTTGGCGGAGTTAGACAAGCGCGGGGGAGGCCTTTTTGGCGCCAATGCTTTAACGGGTTCGGTTGGAGTTGTAACAATAAATCTTCCTCGGCTGGGATATTTAGCAAAAAATAATTTCAAAGAAAAAGCGGGATTGACGTCGCTCAAAAAAGAATTTTTAAAAAAACTTGATGCGCAAATGTATATCGCAAGAGAAAGTTTGGAAATCAAGCGCAAGCTTTTAGAACGCCTTACCGCCGCCAATATTTATCCTTATACCAAATTTTATTTAAAAAAAATCAAAGAGGCGAATGGGGAATATTGGAAAAATCATTTCTCAACCATTGGATTAGTGGGAATGAATGAGGCGGCTTTAAATCTTTTTGGAGAAAATATTGGTTCACCAGAAGGCCAAAAATTTGCAGCTGAAGTGTTAGAACATATGCGCGCTCGCCTCGTAAATTACCAGAAAGAAACCGGTAATCTTTATAATTTGGAAGCAACTCCGGCAGAGGGAACCGCTTACCGCATGGCTTTAAAAGACAAAAAATTATATCCAGATATTATTGTTGCCAACGAATCGGAATTGCAAAAAGGAGCTCAGCCATTTTATACAAATTCTTCGCACTTGCCGGTAAATTACACAAATGATATTATTGAGACTCTCAATGTCCAGGACAATTTGCAAACCAAATACACGGGCGGAACAGTTGTTCATTTATTTTTGGGAGAGAGATTAAGCGACCCGTCTGCTGTTCCTGTATTAGTTAAAAAAATATGCAAAAAATATCACTTGCCGTATTTTACATTAACTCCAACATTTAGCGTTTGCGCAGGTCATGGCTATATTTCCGGAGAACATTTTTCTTGCCCAAATTGCCAGAGTGAATGCGAGGTCTACTCGCGAGTTGTCGGATATTTACGGCCAGTCAGCCAGTGGAATGCCGGCAAGCAATCTGAGTTTGAAATCCGTGAAATGTATGACCCAAGCATAGTGTCTCCTGTTAAAATAGACATACAGCAAAAAATCAGCAATTAGTAATTAAAATTTAATATGATATTCGGAGGGTTTGAAAAATTCACGATGATTGATTATCCCGGCAAAATAGCGTGTATGGTTTACACGATTGGCTGTAATTTCCGATGCCCTTATTGTCATAACCCTGAACTTGTGGACGAAACTGTTGAAACGAGAATTTCAGAGAAAGAAGTTCTCGATTTTTTAGACGAAAGAAAAGGAACGCTTGATGGAATAGTGATTACCGGAGGCGAGCCGACAATGCACGGAAGAGACCTTTTAAATTTTGTGGGCAAAGTGAAAGAAAAAGGATTTTTAGTTAAACTTGATTCCAATGGCACAAATCCCGAATTGTTGCAAGAAATGATTGATAAAAAAATGGTTGATTATATTGCCATGGATATAAAATCGCCACTTTCAAAATATAGCCGTACGGTGGCTCGGGCGGTTGATGTTGACGCGATTAAAAAAAGCGTTAATATTTTGATGTCTTCACGGGTTCCGTATGAATTCAGAACCACTGTTGTTAAAGCGCTTCTTTCTCCGGAAGATATTTTGGAAATTGGACAAGAAATAAAAGGAGCCCGAAAATATTATTTACAGAAATTTGTTTCCACAAAAATATTAAATCCGCAATTTATAAAAAAGACAACTTACAGCGACCAGGAATTTAAGTCTTTTCAGGATAAATTAAAAAATTATGTGGAATACTGCGGTATCAGATAAAAAAATATATCTTGATTATGCGGCAACAGCGCCGACTGATAAAAATATACTCAAGAAAATGATGCCGTATTTCAGCGATTTATACGGCAATCCCTCGTCTTTGCATTCCAGTGGAAGGCGGGCTTCTCAAATTATTGTTGAATCAAGAAAAAAAGTGGCTGATATTTTAAATGTTTTGCCCGAAGAAATTATTTTTACCGGTTCTGGGACCGAATCCGATAATCTTGCAATAATTGGCATTGCTCGCGCCAATCGCGAGCATGGCAATCATATTATTGTTCCGGCAATTGAGCACAAGGCCATTCTTGAGTCGGTCAAAGAACTTAAAAAAGAAGGATTTGAAATTACTATTCTTCCGGTGAAATCCGATGGAATAATAGACGTTAAAGAATGTATAAATAGCATAAAAGAAGGCACGATTCTAATTTCTATAATGTATGCCAATAATGAAATTGGCGCGATAGAACCGATTCAGCAACTGTCGCGGGCGATAAAAACCCGACGGGGTTCTGGTATTTTCCCGATTTTCCATACCGATGCATGCCAAGCGGCCGGTTTTCTTTCTTTGGATGTCAATGAACTTGGTGTTGACTCAATGACTTTGAATGGGTCAAAAATATATGGACCAAAAGGCGTCGGCGCGCTTTATGTAAAAAAAAATATTCGCTTGAATCCAATTATAGTTGGGGGAGAACAAGAAAAAAATCAAAGAGCTGGCACTGAAAGCGTGCCTCTTATTTTCGGTTTTGGAGAAGCATTGGTTAAAGCCGACAAAATGAGAAAATCAGAATCTAAAAGATTAAAAATATTGCGCGATTATTTTATTAAAAAACTTGCGCAAAAAATTCCCAAAATGGTTTTAAATGGGCATAAACAAAACAGATTGCCGAATAACATCCATTTTTCCATACCTCATATTGAAGGAGAATCAATGCTTTTAATGCTGGATAAAATGGGGATTGAGGCGTCAACCGGGTCGGCTTGCTCCGCATTTGATTTAAAGCCGTCTCATGTTTTAACAGCCATAGGCCAAAATCCCGATTTGATTCATGGCAGTATTCGTTTTTCGTTAGGCAGAGACACAACCAAAAAAAAGTTAGATTATGTATTATCTGTTTTCCCTGATATTGTTGAGAAATTATCAAAAATGTCGGCTTCAAAATAAAATATGAAAAATAAAAATAATAAAAATATATGCGATGTTGCTGATTGGCTTTACAGCGATACTGTCAAAGACCATTTTTTTAACCCCAGAAATATTTTACTGAACGAAAAAAATTATGAAGCAGACGGAGTTGGCATAGTTGGTTCTCCGGCTTGCGGAGATATGATGGCTGTTTGGATTAAAATTGACCAGGCTGAAAAAAAGATTTTAGAATGCAAGTGGCGAACATTTGGCTGCGCATCAGCCATTGCTTCAACTTCAATGATGTCGGTAATGGCAACAGAAAATGGCGGAATGCCGCTTGCCAAAGCCAAAAGAATGACTCCAGAAGCAATCATAGAAAGATTAGGCGGCTTGCCCGACAGAAAATATCATTGTTCTGTTTTAGGGCATACGGCTTTGCGTGAAGCCATAGAAGATTACGAAAAAAATAATAAAAATGCCTGAAGAAATTAAGAAAAAATACATAATAAAAAATAAAATTCTTGAAGCGCCGAAAGTTTTAACCCTACAATTGGTTTGCGAAGATAATTCTGTTCCTTTCTATTTTCCAGGGCAATTTATCAATATTTATTTTCCGGAAACAAACACGCCCGAAGGAAAATCATACAGCATCTCAAGCGCGCCAGCGGAAAAAACTCTAAATATTACGGTCAAAGCCATGGGTGAATTTTCAAATCATCTTTGCTCTCTAAATCACGGCGACACAATTGATGCTTCTTTGCCTTACGGTTTTTTTTACAGTGAATCAGAAAATAGCCCATTGGTAATGTTGTCTGCGGGCATAGGAATCACTCCGTTTAGGAGCATGATATGCGATATTGTCAAAAAAAATCCTGCAAGAAAGTTGATTTTATTTTCCAGTAATCAGACAAGAGAAAGTATTATTTTTAAAAAAGAACTGGATAGCCTCCAAAATTTACATAAAAATTTAAAAATAATTAACTTTATTACCCGGGAAAAAAATATATCAGAAGAAAATATAATACTGGGACGAATGACCGCTGAAAATATTTTTGAAAATCTAAAACATCAAGAATTATTTTTAACGCAAAATCCCGAATTTTTAATTTGCGGCTCAATATCTTTTGTGAGCGATTTATGGAAAGACCTCAAAAAAATGGGTATTCCGGAAGAAGCAATTTATACAGAAGCCTTTTTCTCGCATTAAATTTACTATTTGGTATAATATATATAATAATTTAAAATTAAATTTTTGGCAGAAACGAAAAATATTTTTTGGACGCCTCGCCCACAGCCAGCCCGAACAAAAAATATTTCTATTTCTGCCATATCAAAAACTATGGAAGAAGAAATTAAAGTTACTAGAATAGAACCCGCCAAAAAGGCTTTTATTTTAGCCGTAATCTTGGTTGTTGCCATTATCGGGTTTTTAGTTGCAAAAATAATTTATGATTTTGCAACTTTGCCTCAAAATTTTCCCCAAGAAATAACAATTTCTGGCGAAGGCAAGGTGTTTGTAAAACCAGATGTGGCGTTGGTGTCTTTGGGAGTGAAAACCGAAGAGAAGAAAAGCGTTGATGCCGTCAATAAAAACAATGAAAAAATGAACGCAATTATAAAAGTCGCCAAAGACTTGGGAGTTGATGAAAAGGATATTAAAACATCTGCGTATAATTTGTATCCGGTTTATGACTATCCGACAACAGGCAGAGTTTTCAAAGGATATTCTTTAGACCAGCAGATATCGGTTAAAATCAGGAATTTTGATAAAATAAGCGATATTTTAGATAAAGCAACGTCAGAGGGAGCGAATACTGTCGGCGATTTGCAGTTTACAGTTGATGATTTAGAAAAAGCGAGGGCAGACACAAGAGAAAAGGCAATTGAACAGGCAAAAGAAAAAGCGCTTGTTTTGGCCGGTCAGGCAGGACTAAAGATAGTAAAATTGATTAATATTTCTGAAGGATACCAACCCTCGATTCAGCCAATTTATGGCATGGGAGGCAGCAGAAACACTTTAGAAAAAGTAAATATTGCTCCTGATATTCAACCAGGTCAATCAGAAATAAATACAACGGTTTATTTAACTTATCGCGTGCGTTAGTTTATGGATTGTATATTTTGTAAAATTGCGAAAAGAGAAATTGATTCAGCCAAAATATGGGAGGATAATGACGTTTTTGTTTTTTTAGATGCTAACCCCTTGACCAAAGGACATTGTTTGATTATTCCTAAAAATCATTTTGAAAATATTTTTGATATAGAGTCAGAAATTTTGAAAAAAATTATTATTAACGCAAAAAATATTTCAGAAAAAATAAAAATATTTTTAAAAACAGATGGCATAAATTTACTGCAATCAAATGGCTCGAAAGCAGGTCAGGAAGTGTTTCATTTTCATTTACATATTATCCCAAGATATGAAAACGATGGCGTAATAGGCAATTGGGGCAATATTCGTCCAGAGAAAGCAAATATTGAAGAACTCAAAAAATTGGCGGAAGAAATTAGAACCCAAAAAGCAGATTGATTTTTAATAACTTTTGTGGCACAATCAGAATATGTTGGACTCTCAGCTTGAGGAAATAAAGAATAAACTCAACGTAGTAGATGTTGTCGGCGGTTATTTAAAATTAACAAAAACAGGCGCCAATTACAGAGGAGTCTGCCCTTTTCATTCGGAAAAAAAACCTTCTTTTTTCGTGTCGCCAGCCCGCCAAATTTGGAAATGTTTTGGTTGCGGAAAAGGCGGCGATATATTTGAATTTGTGAAAGATGTTGAAGGAGTGGAATTCGGCGATGCTTTAAAAATTTTGGCGGGTAAAGCCGGCATTGAACTAAAAAGGGAAAATATAAAATTAAGAACGCAGAGGCAGCGCCTTTATGAAATTTGCGAATTGGCCTGCTCTTTTTTTGAAAAACAATTAGACGCCAGCATTGTTGGCGGTAAAGCGAAAGATTATTTGTTGGGCAGGGGGATCACAGAAGAAAGCATTAAAAAATGGAGACTTGGCTATTCGCCGGATACTTGGCAGGGATTGTCGGATTTTTTAATAAGTAAGGGTTACGCCAGAGACGAAATAGTAAAGGCTGGATTGGCCGTAGAAAAAGAAAGCAATCATTCAGATTCTTACGACAGGTTTCGCGGCAGGATTATCTTCCCGGTTTTTAATTTAAGTTCTCAGCCAGTTGGTTTTGGCGCCAGAGTTTTTGAAAAACCAGGCGACAGCAAGTCGGAAGAAGTTGCAAAATATATTAATACGCCGCAAACATTGCTTTACGATAAAAGCAGCATTCTTTACGGTTTGAATAATGCTAAATTAGCAGTAAGAAAAAAAAATCAATGCGTTGTCACGGAAGGCTATACGGACGCAATTTTATGTCATCAGGCGGGATTTGAAAATACAGTTGCCGCTTCGGGAACCGCTTTAACAAGCCAGCATTTAAATATTTTAAAAAGATATTCCGAAAATTTACTTTTGGCATTTGATATGGATATAGCCGGAGATTCGGCTACCAAAAGAGGCATTAATTTGGCGCAGGATAGAGGATTTAATATAAAAATTATAGAGACATATTCTGGCGCCAAAGACCCAGCCGATATAATTTTAGAAAATCCGGAAAATTGGGAAAAACTTGTCAGCGAGGCGCGGTCAATAATGGATTACTACTTTGACTCCGCTTTTTCAGCTTTTGATAAAACAACAGCAGAAGGTAAAAAAGAAATAGGCAAAATAGTTTTGCCGGCCATAAAAAGGTTTTCAAATAAAATTGAGCAGTCGCATTGGGTTCAGAAATTATCACAAAAATTAGATATTAAAGAAAGCGCTATTTTAGAAGAATTGAGCAAGGTCAAGTTTGAAACATTGGGCGCGGAAGAAAAAAGCTCTGGTTTAAAAACAGATTTAAGTCAGGATAAAAACTTTAGCCCGGAAGGCAGAAAAAAACTCCTTGAAGAAAGAATTATCTCTTTGGTGCTAAAAGACCCGGAAAATTTAAATTTAGTTGAAGAGTCTCAATATCCCTTTTTTTCTGAAAAAACTAAAATTTTTATTGAAGGTTTAAAAAAATTTGTTGCCGAACAAAAAGCAGGAAATGATTTTAAGATTATTTTTGCGGATATTATGTCAGATAGTAATTCAGAGGGAGAAGGGGGATTTAAGTCTGACCTCAGAAATTTTTTGTCAGCATTTTCTTTAAGGTCGGAAGTTGAATATGAAGAAGATGGCCAAGATGAAATTAAACTTTGTGTATTACAGTTAAAAAATATAAATATAAAAGAAAAACTTAATAAAGTTTCCAGAGATATTAAGGAAGCGGAAAAAACAAAAGACCATCAAAAAGTTGATAGTTTAATAGAAGAATTTAAGCAAATAACAAAAGAGTTATGAAGAAAAAAAAGAAAGTAGTAAAAAGAAAAAAATATATTACCCAAGGGATAAAAAACAAAAGAAAAGCAAGAAAGGCGGCAAAGACGAGAGAGAGTAAAAAGGCTGCAATTACTCAAGCCCAGATAGATGCTGTTTTAAGAAAAGGAGAAGAAAGGGGCTTTATTACAAACGCCGAAATTTTGCATATATTTCCTAATATAGAAAAAGATGTTGAGCAACTGGAACAAACATACGAAATCTTAAAAGAAAAAGGCATTGAAATAAAAGAGGTAAGGGAATTTTTGGAAGTAAAACCAAAAAAAGAAAAAAAGGGCAAAAAACCGCTTTTGGGAAAGATTGACCCAATCCAGATGTATTTAAAAGAAATTGGCAGGACCAGTTTTCTTACGGCAAAAGAAGAAAAGGAATTAGCCAAAAGAATTGAGCACGGAGACGAAGAAGCAAAAAATAAATTGGCTTTGGCTAATCTGAGATTAGTGGTTTCTATCGCCAAAAAATATGTCGGCAGGTCGCCAAATTTAACTATGCTGGATTTAATTCAAGAGGGCAATCTGGGCCTTTTTAAAGCGGTTAAAAAATTTGATTGGAGGAAAGGTTATAAATTTTCAACTTACGCCACATGGTGGATTAGGCAATCAATTACAAGAGCCTTGGCCGACCAAGCAAGAACAATCAGAATTCCCGTTCATATGATTGAAACAATTTCAAAATATACAAAAATTAGAAAAAGTTTATTGCAGGAATTGGGACGCGAACCGTTGGCGGAAGAAATTGCGGCCGAAATGGGTTTGGAAGTTGATAAAGTCCATCACATAAGAAAAATTGCCCAAAAAGCGATTTCTTTGGAAACACCAGTCGGTGAAGACAAAGATAAACAAGACAGTGTTTTGGCAGAATTTATCAAAGACGATAAAACAATAGCTCCAAATACCGAGGCCGCCAGGAATCTCTTGAAAGAAAGATTGCATGAAATATCGAGTGAGTTAACTCCGAGAGAATTGAAAATTTTGGGAATGCGCTTTGGTCTTGAAGACGGCGTAATACATACCCTGGAAGAAACCGGAGAAGAGTTTGGCGTGACCAGGGAAAGAATTCGTCAGATTCAGGCAAAAGCCCTGGAAAAACTAAGAAGACACGGCGAACTTAAAAAAGTAAAAGATTATTATTAAATCGTAAAATTATGAATTTAAAAATTGGAGATGATGCTCCGAATTTCAATCTTTTAGACGAAAACAACAATAACCAATCTTTATTTAATTACCAAGGAAAATGGGCGCTTTTATATTTTTATCCAAAAGACCATACGCCAGGATGCATAAAAGAAGCATGCTCAATAAGGGATGATTTTGATGGATTTAAAAAACTTGATGTTGTCGTTGTTGGAATTAGTCCGGATTCTGTAAAGTCGCACAAATCTTTTGTAGAAAAATACAATTTACCTTTTACATTATTGTCAGACGAGAAAAAAGAAGTTGTGAATCTTTATGGAGTGTGGGGCA
>CAYXRV010000010.1:0-9004 GCA_964466215.1 uncultured Candidatus Saccharibacteria bacterium | reverse complement strand
AAGAGAGAGCTAATCCGTCGGTTGTATTATTTAGAGTAATTTTTTTTTCATTTCTTTTTAAGACCAAATAGCCGTAAGCTGATATTTTAGTATTTTTTGGAAGAACGTAATTTGTTGCCGATCCTTCCTTGTCTTTTATTTTCCAGCCAGACAAATCAATTTCAAAATTATTTGTATTATAAAGCTCAATCCATTCTTTTTCTTCATCTGCGCCTTCGGGAGCAGGGAGAATTTCATTTAAAATAACTCCAGTCTGATAAGTTTGCGGCAGATCGGTTTTTATGGGCGTTTCTATGGTTTTAGCGGGCGTTTCTTTTATAGAGCCGACGATGTTTTGAGACTTCGGTGTGCCACCCACGTTTTTACTGGTCTGCCAGCCATTGGAATATTTTTCCATTGTTTGTTTTGTGGCGTTATCGCCGCCTATCCATCCTGAAGTAAAATTTGCCTCGTCAATTAAATTATTATTGCCGTCATATAACCATAAATCTTCGCCGTTGTTTCCCAGAGCTCCCTTATAAACTAAATCGGCTGTAATATTGGGAACAGTATTATCGTCGGTTCTTTCTAATAAATAAAAACTGTTGGCAGAAATTGTGCCGGTCAGCTTAATTTCAGGGGCGCCGTCGGCCGCTCTTAGCGTCCAGCCGTCAAGGTTTATATTTTGGTCGGTATTATTTTTTAGTTCCAGCCATTCGTCGTTGGCCGATATGGTTGTGCCCATCCAAGCAATTTCATTTATTATAACATCGGGTTGTTTTACAGATTGAGCTTTTATAAAATAAGCAGAAAATAAAAAGATAGTAATTAAAAACAAAGACAAAACTTTTTTCATAAATTAATTATATATCTTTTAATTTAAATAAGGTATAATACGTTAAAGGTCCATAGTTAATAACAAAATAATAAAATTAATTATTTAATTATTATGGAAGGAAATATATGCAAATGCCCTCATCATAAAGTTGTGCCAGCGCTAATTGTTTTGTTCGGTTTGACTTTTCTTTTAGGAGAAATAGGCGTTCTGACCTCCGGCTTTGTAAGCATTACTTGGCCGGTTATTATTATTGTGGTAGGTCTTATGAAATGGGCGGATAAATCCGGAATGTGTAAGTGCTGTTAGTTTTCCAAATCAAAAACCCCTTTGCTAATTAAGCGAGGGGGTTTTTGATTTTTTAAATAAGATTGTTTTGGTTTCCTTTTTGTTTTATGCCCAAGTGCTCGTAGGCAAGGCGCGAGGCGACTCTGCCTTTGGGAGTTCTTTCAATAAATCCGCATTGCATTAAATAGGGCTCATAAATATCTAAAATGGTATCTTCTTCTTCAGAGCTGGCGGCGGCCAAGGCTTGTAGTCCGACTGGCCCGCCCTCAAATTTTTCAATAATCGCCAATAAAATTTTTTTATCGCCATGTTCAAGACCCATTTCGTCAACCTCCAAAAAACGCAGAGCGTGGTCGGTTATGTTTTTTGTGACAAATCCGTTCCCTTCCACTTCCGCAAAATCCCGAACTCTTTTTAGAAGACGGTTTGCAACCCTTGGCGTAAAACGCGAACGTTGGGCGATTATTTTTATGGCCTCTGGCTCTATTCGCAGTCCCAGAATTTTAGCCGACCTTTCAACTATTTTTTCAATATTATTTTGTTGATAAAAATTAAGCTGAAATGTTGCGCCAAAACGGCTTCTTAATGGCGCAGACAATAATCCCGGCCTTGTTGTGGCTCCAATTAAAGTAAATTTTGGTAAATTTAATTCCATTGTTCTTGCCATTGGCCCTTTTCCTAAAATAAGGTTTAGTTTATAATCTTCCATGGCAGGATATATGTATTCTTCTATGGTTTTATTTATTCTGTGAATTTCGTCTATAAATAAAACATCGCCTTCCGATAGATTAGTTAAAATTGCCGCCAAGTCGCCAGCTTTTTCAATAGCGGGGCCCGAAGTTACTCTAATTTGTTTGCCCATTTCCAGTGCCACTAGGTGCGCTAGCGTGGTTTTCCCCAAGCCCGAGCTTCCGTAAAGCAACAAATGGTCAGGAGACTGATTTCTTTGTCTGGCCGCTGTTAAAATTATCCTTATATTTTCCTTGATTTTCTCTTGGCCCACATAATCTGACCAGTTTTTGGGTCTTAAGGCCGAATCTAGGATTTTATCGTCAATACTCGGATTTTTTGCCATATCTCTTGACATAAAGATTATAAAATGATATAATGAAGATTCATATAGATTATTGACTAAAACAGCTCTGGAGTTGGAGGCTTTATATGGGCTTGTCTCAGTTTCCGGGTAATCTTGCTCCGGCTCGATTATTCCTCAGACAAACCTTTACTTATGTCCCAGACATGAAGACGCCTCCAACTCCAGAGCTGTTTTTTTATTTAAATTTCGGGTTTTTCTTCGTCTTCTTCTACGACTCTCAAAACTTCTTGCAATGTGGTGTTTCCCATAACAACATCAATAAGTCCCGACTGGTACATTGTCACCATTCCTTTTTTAATAGCTAAATCTCTAATAGACGAAACCGGCGGATTGGTCAAAATAAATTTTTCCATTTCAGAGTCCACTAAAAAAGCCTCAAATAATCCTTGTCTGCCCTTGTATCCCGAAAAATTACAAAACTCGCAACCCTTTTCTTCCATTTTTCTGATTTCTATTTTATTCAAATCGGGAAGTTTTATGCTATCGGGAAGGCCTTTTAGGCCTTTTTTAATTTCGGCCAATTCTTTGGCAGTCGGCTTTATAAGAGTAGAACATTTTTGGCAGGTTTTTCTTATTAATCTTTGGGCCACTGCCATTTTTAAAGCAGGGGCGATTGAAGAAGCGTCGGTTCCCAAATCAATTAATCTGGGGATTGTGCCTGCCGCGTCATTTGTGTGCAGAGTTGATAATACCAAGTGTCCGGTAAGCGCCGCCTGAAGAGCGATTTTAGCCGTTTCCAAATCTCTGATTTCACCAACCAATATTACATCGGGGTCTTGTCTTACGATAGATTTTAAGCCGTCTGAAAAGTCGTATCCTTTATCTGGCGCCACTTGAGTTTGAGAAATTCCTTTTAAGTGGTATTCAATAGGGTCTTCAATGGTAATAATTTTAATTTCTGGATTCTGAATTTTTTTTAAAAATGCGTACAAGGTGGTTGTTTTGCCAGACCCCGTGGGACCCGTGACAATTATCATCCCGTTTGGCTTTTGAATTTCTTTTTCAAAAATTTTATACAAATCTTTTCTTAATCCCAACTCGTCTATGCCAATCAGATTTTTCGGATTTAAAATTCTCATTACAATTGATTCGCCGTATTCAGCCGGCAAGCTGGATGTTCTTATTTCAATTAACTCGCCCCCCACTAACTTTGGGCTTAATTCTGTGTCAATATTTATTTTTTGAGATTTGTCCCCAAAGTTAGTGGGGGGTAAATCGGCAATTTCAATTGTGAATCTGCCGTCTTGGGGCTTGTCTGTAATATTTAACTTTAATTTTGAGAGAAGTTTTAATCTGGAAATTAAGCTATGGTAAATATTTTGTTCAAACAAAATGACGTCTTGTAAAACGCCATCAAGCCTTATTCTTAATTTAGAGTCGTCTTCTTGGGGCTCAATGTGAATATCGGAAGCGTCAAGAATAATTGCGCTGAATAAAATAACATCTAAGAGATTGGTGGTATTTTGTTCTAAATATTCTTCAACCTTCTTTTTAAAGCCGGCGATGTTTTTTATATCTTTTTTAACTTCCTCTATAATTTCGGGAGTAATTGTTACGGCTCCTAATATTTTTTTATTTGATGTGTCCATAGTTTAAGCAACAGAATCTAAATATTATTTATATTAGCCCCGTTTTTCATTAAAAGTCCGGCTGTTTGAAATATTTCGGCGGTTGTTTTTGAGTTTTTAAAATTATCGGTGTAAATTATTAATCCTGCCAAAAGGCAATTTGCGGTTTCTTTTTTAATAGAATCTCCGTTGGTTAATTTTATTATATCAATTATTATTTCCGAGAGAGAACGGTTTTCTATTAAATTAATCTTGCCAAACTTTTTGTTTTCTTGTTTGTTGTCTATATTTAAAAGAGGAGAGTCCATTAAAAAACCAAAAGAATCCAACCTCTCTAATAATTGTACCTTAAAATCCTGTATTCCTAAAGTGATAACAAGGTCGGCTCGAGGCTCCGCAAAATAAAAAGAAATATTTTCTTTTTTTATATTGCCTTTATCTAAAGTTAAGTGAACTTTTAATGCTTCGTCATTCTTTTCGTAATAGATTTGTGAAACATCGGCTATTTTTCTGGGGATTGAAATAACAAGATTTTTGGGGTAGGAAATAAAGTCCAGGGAAGGAACTAAAAACTTAAATTTTTCTGGTAAATCTTCTATAATTAAGTTTACATTTTTGTTTAATTCTTTTAAAGTATAAAAAAGAGCCAAGGCGCCAACGACACTCTCTGGTTCGTTAATTTGCGAGGGCATGACGTAAATATTTTTAGAATCCTTAATAAGTTGTTTTGCCTGTTCTATTTCCATGTTTTGAAGTTTAAATTCAGACTATATGATATCAAAAAATAAGTCAATTAAAATGAAATATATTACAAACAGTTATATCGCTACGCTAAACTGCAATGCATAAATTTATTACAAACAGTTATAAACAAACCCAGAAATTAGGAGAAAAATTAGCAAAAGATATTTTTAAAAAAGGCTTAAATAAAACAGCTTTAGTTTTAACTTTACAGGGGAATCTTGGAGGAGGCAAAACAACTTTTTTACAAGGATTCGCCAAAGGGATAGGCATAAAAGAAAAAATTTTAAGCCCCACTTTTGTTATCGTAAAAAGATTTAAAATAAATATGGGGAATTTCAAAAACTTTTATCACATAGATTGTTATAGGATTAATAATGCAAAAGAAATTTTGGAGCTAGATTTTAAAAATACTATTTTAAGCCCCGAAAATATTGTGGCAATTGAGTGGTCGGAAAAAATAAAAAAAAGATTGCCTAAATCAGCAATTACTGTCAAATTTACTTTTGTAGATGAAAATAAAAGAGAAATAGTTATTGACTTCTAACAAATTTTATAAAGTGGTATAATAAAGGGCGTGGGATTAGAATTAAAATCAAATTTAGAATCCAAGCTAAATTGATTTTAATTCTAATCCCACGCCCTAATATGGAAGATAAAAAACGGTTGATAATTATTGATTCCAATTCTCTTTTGCATCGAGCGTTTCATGCGCTTCCGCCGTTAACAGATAAATCGGGAGAACAAACAGGGGCAATGTATGGTTTTTTATTGATTTTATTTAAAGCCATAAGTGATTTAAAAGCTAATTATGTTGTTGCCTGTTTTGATACTAAAGCGCCCACTTTTCGCCATCAAAAATTTGAAGAATATAAAGCTCATAGACCCAAAACTCCAAACGAAATATTGTCGCAGTTTCCAAAAATAAAAGAAATTTTAGAAAAATTAAAAATTCCTATTTTTGCTAAAGAAGGGTTTGAAGCAGACGATTTAATTGCCACTATCGCCACAACGGCAAAAAAACAAGCAGATAATTTGGAAATATATATATTGTCGGGAGACCTTGATAATCTTCAATTAGTAGATAAAACTATAAAAGTTTATACTTTAGGCAAAGGGATAAAAGACACAGTTGTTTATGATGAGGAAAGAGTTGTTAGCAGATTTGGAGTTAAGCCCGAGCAAATGATAGATTTTAAGGCATTATCTGGAGACACTGCTGATAATATTTCGGGAGTGCCCGGCATTGGGAAAAAAACAGCAGCCGAATTAATTAATAAATTTGACAGCGTTAAAAATTTATACAGCGAAATAAGCCAGGGGATGGCGAATATTAAGCCAAGGATAAGAGACCTTTTGGCAGATAATAAAAAAACAGCTCTTTTGGCGCTTGAGTTGGTTGAAATGAAAAAAGATGTTGATATAGATTTTTTAATAAAAGATTGTGAATTCGGAAAGTTTAATCTAGTAGACGCAGAGAATAAATTAAAATCTTTTGATTTTAATACCCTTATCGGCCGTTTGCCTGCGCTACTAAGCGAATAAGTTAATATGAGAATATCTAATATTTTATTAAAAATAGCCACGCCAATAATAATCACAGGGATATTTATTATCACGATATTTATAGCGTTAAATTACGAAAAACTAGATATGAATTTTTATATTGTTTTTACTCTTGTAACTATTTATATTTTTTTCTTTGGTTTTGCCACTGGTCAAAGATTCACTATGCCTGTGAAAAAATTACTAAAAAGAGCGACTGATTTGAGCGAAGGAGATTTAACGGCAAGAATTTATTTAGAAAACAAAGACGAATTTGGAGATTTAGCCAAAGTTTTTAACAAAATAGCCGATGAGCTTGAAGAGAGTCGCTCTCAAACCGAAGCAACAGAAAAATCTGTTGGCATAAAAGTAAAAGCAAAAACCCAAGCGCTGGAAGAAACAATAAATGCGCTGGAGCAAAAGGTTAAAAATAGAACATTGGAGCTTCAAAAAATGATTGATGAATCGAATAAAATACAAGAAAAAACAAAAAATAAAGAAGTAGAGGCAGAACAACTTAAAAAAGAACTCAGTCGCTTGAAAGAATCTTTAAATAAAAACCAAGCAGTTAAAAAAGTTTTAGGCAAGAAAAATAATAGGAGCCCGTCTCAACAATAATCCTCTATTATGCCAGAATTACCAGAGGTACAAACAACTGCGCGCGGATTAAATTCAAGGGTCCTAAAAAGGACCTTTGTTGATGTATGGTCGGATTGGGAGAAAATAGTTAAGAAGCCGAAAGATTTTAAAGTTTTCAAAAAAGAAATTAAAGGGAAAAAAATTATAAAAATATGGCGAAGAGCCAAAAATATAATTTTTGATTTGTCGCAAGGTTATTCTCTTTTGGTGCATCAAAAGATGACAGGACACTTAATGGTTGGAGAATGGAAGCAAGCAAACAATAAGTGGCGGCCAATTAAAAAGGGCCCTTTAGAAGAAAAAATAAATACATTTTTACATGTTATTTTCTTTTTAGAAAATGGAAAAATGATAGCGCTGTCTGATGTTAGGAAATTTGCCAAGATAGAATTATGGAAAACAAAAGATTTATTAAATTCAAAAGAGTTTAATAAATTGGGGCCAGAACCGCTGGAAAAAAGTTTTACTTTTGAAAAATTTAAGGAAGCCCTAAAAGGTAAAAAGAGAAAAATAAAACAAGTTTTAATGGACCCAGAAATAATTGCCGGCATAGGAAATATTTATTCAAACGAAGCTTTGTGGTGGGCAAAAATCAATCCTCAAAAAAATACTTTGAAATTAGATTTAAAAGAGTTAAGGTTATTGTATGATTCAATAAGAAAGGTTTTATTGGCGGGCGTAAGGTTGGGAGGAGAAAGCTTTTCGGATTACAGGAATGTAAAAGGCAAAAAGGGACATTTCGATGATGAAAGAAAAGTTTATAAAAGAGAAAATGAAAAATGCTCCCGTTGTGGCACACTAATTAAACGGTTAAAATTTGGCGGTAGAAGCGCCTTTTTTTGTCCCAAATGTCAAAAGGTATGATTTATTTTATTTACGGACAAGATAATTATAGAGCAAAAGAAAAACTGCAAGAAATAACAGACCATTATAAATCAGTTCACAAAAGTGGGCTTAATTTGGTTCAGATAGACGCTAAGGAAAATAATTTCAAAGATGTTTTTAATAATTTTAAGATTACTTCGATGTTCGACGAAAAAAAACTCATAATCTTAAAAGATATTTTTTTAAATAAAAAATTCGGGGAAGATTTGTTAGAAGAAATAAAAATTTTAGAAAATGAAAAAGACGTTATTATTATTTTTGAAAAAAACGAAGTTGACCAGAGAACAAAACTTTTTAAGGCGTTAATAAAAAGCGCAAAGTGCCAGGAGTTCAATTTTTTAGATAATAGAGGCTTAAAAAATTGGTTTAAAAAGGAATCAGAAAAATATAAATTAAAAATTGACCCTGTGGCAGAAAATACACTTTTATTATATGTGGGCAACGACCTTTGGCAACTGGAAAATGAAATTAAAAAATTAGTAAATTTTAAACCGGGTAAAATAATAAAAAAAGAGGATATTATTTTACAGATTAAGCCCAAAACAGAAAATGATATATTCAAAACCATAGATGCAATATCTCAAAAAGACAAAAAACAGGCGCTTTCTTTTTTACACAAACACTTAGACGACGGAGATAATTCTTTATATTTGCTTTCGATGGTGGCGTATCAGTTTAGAAATCTTTTAATAATAAAAGAAATGATTGATAGCGGGCTTCCCTATGCGGTAATCCAAAAAAAGAGCGGACTGAATCCGTTTATGGTCAGAAAAACATACTATTTGTGCGGTCAATTCACGTTTTTAGAACTAAAAAAAATCTACCGGAAAATTTTTCAGATAGATTTAAATATTAAAACGGGGAAAATTGATGCCGAAACCGCTTTGGATTTATTGGTTGCGACAGTCTAATTTCACTTGGAACTCTTATCTATTAATTTTGCCATTCTGGACTTTCTTCTTGAAGCGGCATTTTTTTTAATAACTCCCACTTTTGCAGACTTGTCTAATATCTCGTAAATAGCTGGCAATAATTTTTTTGCTTCGTTTGCTTTTTTTTGCAAAACCAAAGTTTTCGCATTTTTAATGAGACTTTTAATTTTATTTTTATAAACAAGATTTTGAACTTTTCGCCTCTTGGTTTGGCGAATAGATTTTTTAGCTGATTTTGTTATAGCCATAATTATAGACCAGTTACTTAGTAATTGGTCCCATCATAGCAGATAATAAAAAATTTGTAAATATGCGCGGTTTGACTGCTTATTTGGCAAGTGGTAGAATTAGTAAAGATTAAACCAAATATTAATTTTTTATAATATGAAGTCACCAGAGCAACAACCGTCTTCAGAGCTAGAAAAAAGCCCAGAAGACTTAGATATTGATGCCGCTAAAAAATATTTAGAAGAAGTTTATGGCGGAGAGAAATCTT
>CAYXRV010000009.1:618-9009 GCA_964466215.1 uncultured Candidatus Saccharibacteria bacterium | reverse complement strand
TTTATCATTAAGGCAAATATAAGGCCAAATCAGCTGATAGAACTCATAAAAAGGTATTTATCATAAGTAAAAATTAAGTACTATGAACGAAATAAATAAAAAAATTTTAATCGTGGAAGACGATAAAGATTTTTTGTGGGTACTTAGGCAAAATTTTGAAAATCAAGGCATGGAAATAGTGTACGCTCAAGATGGCGAAGAAGGACTTGCAATGGCAGAAAAAGAAAAACCAGATTTAATTATCATGGATATTATGTTGCCCAAAATAGATGGCATAACTACAGCTAAAAAAATAAAAGAAAAGGGTATTAAATCACAAATAATATTTTTAACTAACTTAAATGACGCCGGACATATTAGCCAAGCTATTGAAGCCATAAACGAAACGGACTATATTGTTAAGTCTAACACCCATGTTAATCAAGTTGTTTCTCTGATAAAAGAGAAATTGGGCATAAAATAATAATCATGGAACAAATAGATTTTAAAGTTGAAGAGTTGGAGAAAAAATTAGACAAACTACAGCAGTCAATAGACAAATTAATAAGAATATTTTTTTGGACATTGGCAATAAGTATGGTTTTATTTGTTTTACCGTTGATAGGACTTTTATTTGCGATTCCTAAATTTTTGGCAGGTTACGCCACTGGTTTATAGTTATTTGTTGACATTGTATTTGATCTCCTTAGTAAAATATTCACGATCGTGAATATTTTACTAAGATTAAATAATATAAAAAAATGCAAATATGTCGCAGACAAGACAAAAAGTTTTGCTCTTTTTATTGGGTGGTTTAGCTTTTGGTTATTCTTATACTCCTAATAGACAGTGGAAAGTTATAAAAGAAATTTCTTATCAATGGAAGAGAATAAATAGAGAAGAGCTTCAAAAAGAAATAAATATTTTATATAGATCAAAATTAATTAATAAAAAATACAATCCAGATGGTAGTTGTAGTATTTTTTTAACGGAAAAAGGCAAAATAAAAACTCTTAAATACAAATTTTCAGAAATGAAAATTGAAAATAAAAAATGGGATGGTAAATGGAGAATAGTAGTTTTTGATATACCAGAAAAAATAAGAAGAGGGAGAGATGCTCTTAGATGGAAAATTAAAGAATTAGGTTTTTACGAGCTTCAAAAAAGCGTTTTTGTTTTCCCATACGAGTGCAAAAATGAAATAAACTTTATTATAGAGTTTTTTAATTTAAGACAGTATGCCCGCTACGGAGTTTTAGAGAGTATTGATAATGACAAACATTTAAAAAAACTTTTTGATATTAATTAAATCTACCTTAGTAAAATATTCACGATCGTGAATATTTTACTAAGGTGATAGTTATCCACAGGTAGTCTGTGGATTTTTTGTTTTATAATTACATAATACTAAGGTTTTTGGACAATGCGTTAAAAAACGCCAAGTTTTTCTTTTTTAAATAAAATATTACAACAAAATTATGAATAAATTTTTTTCAAAACTAATTTTGATAATTAAAACCATCATTTCCGCCTTTCTTATTTATCTTGTTTTCTCTTCGTACAATTTTAATGACCCATTGTTACCCGGTAATAATTATCAAATGAAACTTGGTTCTACTTTTTTGACATTATTTTTGATTACATTGCCGACTCTTTTTGTTTTCTGGTTAAAAGATAGGGTTATTTTACATTATCCAAAATTTTCTGAAATCTGGAAAGTGCTCCGTGTTATTTATGCTATTACTCTTATTATTTTATTATTACTTGTAATTAACAGTTTTTATAGATTCAAAGATTATAATAAAACGCAACAAGCCATAGATTTTATCAATAGTAAAAAGATTATTCTCTTTGATGTTATGGGTCAAAATTTACCTCCAAAACCGGACCAAAATCTTAATGACTCAACAATAGAGGGGATTGATGCAAACAACAACTTTATAAGAGACGATGTTGAACTGGCTATTTTTGAGAAATACCCAAATTCAGCCAAAATTAGAGCGGCCGAATTGCAATATGCACAGGCTTTGCAGTTAGAACTCACACAAGTTTTTAATTCAGAGACGTTGGTGGCAACTTTGCAAAAAGAGAGTCGTGGTCGTTCTTGCGTTGATAGGACTGGCCCAGAAATAAATTTGAAAGACTCCCACAAGAAGATTTTAGTTGATCTTGCAGTAGGCGATGATAGAAAAAAAGAAATAATTAATCTTATTATAAATACAGATATGCGTAAGAAAAAAGAATCAGATGTTTTAGATAAATATATGACCACTTATTCAATACTACCAAGCCAACAGGAATGTGATATTGATATTTTGTCATTGCCAAATTAGTATGCGAAAAATTATTTTTGTATTAGTCATTATTATCTTAATGATAACGCCTATATTTACTTATGCTGTTGATTGTAATAATCAAGGAGTCACTGCTATTTATGTAAATGGAATTTTTAATAGTGAGTCCTCGGCGAAAGCAGATAAAAATTCGCTTGAGGATAATTTCAAAAAAATAGCTAAACGCAATGATGTAACTTTCATTAACGGTTTTAACCCTTCCCACTTGTCCGGCCTTGGTGATTTGATAAAATCCGTAGAGCAGGCCTATCAGGGCGCTTCGATAGACTACGACCTTGTAAATATTTTGACTCAAGTGCATTCAGAACTTTCTACACGGAAAGTTCTTTTAGTTGGTCATTCTCAGGGAACATTTTATACCAATGAAGCTTATAAATATTTAATTGCGCACGGTGTGCCAAAAGATTCAATTGCCGTATATAATGTGGCTACCCCGGCAGATAAAGTGGAAGGCAATGGCGATTATCTCACTTCTAATAGCGATAAAGTTATTAATTCAATCGTTCGCGACCTCACAGGACGCGGATTTGCCAAGAAACCTCTGCCTGCGAATATAAATATTAAACTTACTCCAGAAGAAGAAAAAGACCCATTTGGCGGACATTCTTTAAGTGGAGTTTATTTAAAAGAAGTTCCAGACAGAATAGTCGGCGATATGCAAAAAGAAATAAATAATTTATCTGAAGGTGGCAACACTGTGTCGTCAGGTGACGGCTGTTTTACCGCGCCGAAAATTACTTTGTCTCATTTAATTATGGGAATGAGTTTTAACGGTTTAGATAATATTTCTGCTTCAACAGTAAATTTAACTACAGAACTCGCTAAAATTAGTTCACAAAAAATTTCAGATGCCTTGGCTTATATTTATAATTTTAGCAAGACATTCAACATATCAAGTTTGTTTATTGCGTCTCTAACTTCGGGCACGTCGTTGGACAAATCAACTTCGCAAGATGTGCCTCAATCTCCAGACTCTCAGAATTCAGAGATTGCACAAGTTAGTGAGCAGGATCCGATAGTAATAAATTCAAATGACAAGCAAGACCAAATAGACGATATTTTGGAAAAAATTGACATATTAAAACGACAAATTGAAGAATTAAATAAAAATTCAGAAATAAATAATAAAGACAACAAAATAGAACTAACGGATGCGCAAACACAGCCCCAAGATAATTTACCAAACAATCCGCCGATTAACCCGCCAACTACAAAAACAGGCGGTGGCGGGTCAAAAACTGTTTATTCAAAAATTTTAATATCAGAAATTCAGGTAGCTGGTCTTACGGACCAAAAAGAAGAATTTGTGGAATTATATAATCCAAACGCGGCAGAAATCGACCTGACTAATTGGTATCTGCAGAAAAAAACAAAAACAGGTTCTGATTATTCAACTTTTGTTTCAAATACTTTATTTTTAGGAAAAAAAATTGGAATAAATGATTATTTTCTTGTAGCCAGAGAAAATTCTTCTTTTGCTGGTTCGGCAGATATTATTACAGATAATTCTTTGGCAGAAGACAATTCTTTAATATTGAAGAATCCAAATGGAGAAATATCAGATAAATTAGGTTTTGGCCAAGCCCAAGAATATGAGAATAGTTCTGCTCAAAATCCGGAAAAAAGCCAAAGCATTGGAAGAAAATGGGATGTCTCAAATAATATAGAGCAGGATACAGATAATAATTTAACAGATTTTGAAGCTCAAAATTCCACACCGAAAGCGAAAAATATTACTTTTGTTGCTCCGCCAAATATACCGCCTCAAACTCCAACAGACAAAACGGCTCCAGAGGTTACTTTCAGTCTTGATGCGATACAAACTAATTTAACTTTTGCAATTAATTTTACTCTTGTGGACCCAATAACTACCGTAAGTCCGTCTGGAATAGATAGTTATATTTTTAGGTGGCAAAAAGAAAGTGATGGCTGGCAAGAAGATAGCTCTGTAAAAGTTGATGGAAATCCTGCTTCTGCGACTTTGATAAAAGATTTCACGGGGCAAGACGAAACGACTTATTATTTCCAAATAAAAACAAAGGATGTGGCTGGAAATGAATCAGATTGGCAACCGGAAACACCAACAACAACGAAAATCAGTATTCAGAAAAAGATTTTAATTAACGAGGTTCAAATAGATAGCATAGTCGAAACCGCCGGCACAGATGACGATTGGGTGGAATTGTATAATCCTAATAATGTTGCTGTTTCTCTAAGTGGCTGGTCAATTCAGAAGCACAGCAAAAGCGACCCCTGTTCAATAAGTACGGGTTTTTACAAAAAGAATTTTTCTAATGATGCCGTAATTCCAATTAAAGGATTTTTCTTAATTGTTGATACGGAAGCGCAAGAATCTTTAAAGGTGATTGCCGATATGACAATTGGGTGGTCTCTGAGTGATAACAACACCATCTATTTAGTGCGAAATCAAAATAAAATTAGCGATGGCAGCGACCCAGATATTGTGGATAAAGTTGGTTTCGGTGAAAAAGCTTGTTTTCCAGAAACAAATCCAGCCTTCAATCCTCCAGAAGCGAAAAGCATTGAAAGGAAAAAATTGGGCCAAGATACAGACGATAATTCGGCAGATTTTAGAATTTCCGATGACCCAACTCCCAAGGCTGGTTCGCCAAAAGTTTATATCCAAGACGCCACAGATTACTCAAATTCTATGTCTGGTTCCGGTAGTATTTATTATTATAATTTAAAAATAAAATGGGGTAGCAATAATCCAAATGTAGATTTCTATAATGTTCAATATAAAATGAATAATGGTAATTGGCAGGATTGGGTTTTGCAAACTAAAGATACGGAAAAGATATATTTAGCCTATGATTCAATGTTCACCGATTATGTTTATCAGTTTCGCGTAAGGGCGCAAGATAAAGAGGGAAATTTAGGAGACTGGGCAGAAATTACTGTGGATGTTACAAACCCCATTGTAATCAACGAAGTCGCTTTATTTGGCACTAATGCCTCAACAAACGACCAGTGGATAGAACTTTATAATAGAAGCGATAAAGATATTGATTTGACAGGCTGGAAAATTGGTTTGCATGAAGGTTTTAGCCAGACGTTGCAAGGCATAATTTTAGCCAAAGGATATCTTGTTTTGAATGCCAGCGATGGCGGCTTAACTGGTTCTGTTGATGGATTTTCTGTTTCTTTGGCAAATCAAAAAAACAGACAAATAGACAAGTTTTATGTTCCAATCGGGTTGGGGAGATGGGGTTGGCTGGATTCAGATTTTAAAAAAGATGGAAATTATTATTCTATGGAAAGAATTAGCCCATATTCTTTCGGTAGCAATATCATGAATTGGAGAATCAATAATGGCATAATAATAAACGGAAAAGATAAAGACGGAAATCCAATTTACGGAACTCCGGGCCAGCAAAACAGCAATTACCAGATTTATACATCTTTGTCAGAAGATTTTGCCGAAGACACAACTCTTTCTTTGTCGCTCAGTCCCTATTTAATTGCTTGGAACCAGCTTTCAGTTTATAAAAATAAAATTCTTACAATTGACCCTGGAGTAATTATAAAATTTTACAACAGCTATGGTCTTGCCGGATTAAAAATAGATGGTATTTTAAATGTCATTGGAACTCCAGACCAAAAGATTATTTTTACTTCTTTTTTTGATGATGAGTATGGCGGAGATATAGACGGTTATGATACTCCCGTTAATCCATCGGCAGGAAATTGGGTGGGATTACAATTTACAAAAGACGCCAATAATTTATCCAAATTAGATAATATTATTTTGCGCTATGCCGGTTATAATATAGCTGATTTGGGCGGGTCTGGGATAAGAGTAGACCAAGTTTCCATTTCTTTAAAAAATTCAACTATTGAGAAAAATTTGCAAAGCGGAGTTTCATTACTTAATTCGTCTTCGGTAATTGATGCGGTCAACTTTTTAGACAACGAAGTTGTTCCAGGATATGACCCGCGCGATGGCGAAGGCGTATTCATTCAAGGCGGTAACCCCCAGATTATGAATTCTTATTTTAAAAGAAATGTTTATGGAATAAAAATGCAGTCATGGTGGAACAGCGAAAACAAAGAATTTCCGCCGTTGCCGACTTTTGAAAATAATACTTTTGAAAATAATACATTTGATATTTTTGATGCTAATAATCCGCCACCGCCATCACCCGCATCATAATGTAAAATGATTCACGTCAATTGACTTATTGCTTTAACTAATATTAAATAGGCAACAGACGAGTCGATTTTTTTAGTTCTTTAACATAAGGAAAATAAAAAATGGAAAGCGCGGAAAACGACAAAAAGAAACAAGAAGAATTTGTAAATTCATATATAAGTTTTTTGGAAGAACAGAATTCTACTAAATCCTTAGACGAGACTCAAAAAAATTTTTTAAGATTAATTAAAGAACGGGGAGTTTGTGTCCACATGACCGAAGAGGCAAAAAAGAGTAAAGAATTTCAAGAATTAACTAATTTGTTGGCCGAGATGCACAAAAGAGGGTCCATTCCCAATTTCCAGGTGGTTGAAGTATAACCAAATTATTTTAAGTCCAAGGTTAAAACCCATGGACTTTTTTATTAGTTATCCACATGCTGATTTTTTAATTTTCTATGATATAATGAACAAACGATTTTCTAAGTCGTTTTTTTTGACTTTTGATTTTTTTTCTGTTAAATTAACAGATTAAAAGTTAAAATGGAAGAAAAATTTATAAAAATAACCAGCGCGGTTTATAGATTGTTGGATTTTTTTCCTGAAGGGGAGCCGTTAAAAAACCGGGCAAAAGACAAAGCTCTGGCGATAACCGAAGGATTGATTTCTTTAAGAAAACCTGCTCCCGCAGACAAGGATAAGTTATTAAGTCAGTTTTTAGAAGACATAGAGATTCTTTTAAATTACTTAAAAATTGCTAAATCTTTCGGCTGGATAGACAGTGTTAATTTTTTGATAGTTTCTAAAGAATACGAAAATATCAAAAAACAAATAACCCCAGAAAGACAACCCGAAAGGCAGATGGAGAAGATTGTTTTTGGCGAACCAAAACCTCCTGCAATTGCCGTTGTTCAGATTCAAAAAGTTACTCCTGAATTTTTGATTTCAGATCGTCAGAAAAAGATACTCCAGATTTTGGGAGAAAAGGGCAAGGCGCAGGTTTCCGACTTTAAGGCAGTTTTAGGAGATATCACAAAAAGAACGATAAGGAGGGATTTAGATGACTTATTAAAAAATAAGAAGATAATTAGGACAGGAGAGTGGAATCAAGTGTTTTATGAGGTAGGACATAGCTAATGTCCTAATAGACTTGACTTTTGTCCTATTATGTCCTATCATACAACCTTATACTAATGGATAATTACAAAGAAAAATTTAGTGAGATTTACGACCAATATATTGATAAAATATACAGATTTGTTTACTTTAAGGTAAGCTCGGAGGAGATAGCCGAGGATATCACTTCAAAGGTGTTTTTAAGGGGCTGGGAGGCCTTCCAGAGCCACGGATTAGGCGAGGGTAGGGAAATACTCAATACGAGCGCTTTCCTTTACCAGATAGCCAGAAATGCGATAACTGACCATTATAGAGAAAAAGCTAAAACCAAGGTCGTTTCGGCCGATATTGCGCCTCAAATAGTTGCTCCCGGAATGGGACTTGAAGAAAAAGCCATATTAAGCTCGGAATTTCAAGAGGTTAAATTGGCTATTCAGAACCTAAAACAAGACTATCAAGACATAATTATCTGCCGCTACATAGATGATATGAAAATACCCGAAATAGCTACAATTATGGATAAACCGGAAGGCACAGTAAGAGTTATGCTTCATCGTGGACTAAAAGCCCTGAAGAAGGAGATGGAAGGGAAGAATATACAAGAATCATAAAATATGACTATCGCGGAAATAAGAATATTTTTCAACACGCCAAACCCACCGCCTAGGTCGGGAGTTCCCGCACAGCGGGGAACTCTCGCGACCCGAACCCGAATTGAAAAATATCCTTATTTCCGCTGATTGTAATAAAAAGGTAGTTTTTGCGTCATAATTGTACAATGCAGGAGAAA
>CAYXRV010000009.1:0-608 GCA_964466215.1 uncultured Candidatus Saccharibacteria bacterium | reverse complement strand
AATTAACAAATTAAAGGAACTCCAGCAAATAAAACCCAGAAAAGACTGGGCGATTTTGGTTAAGAATCAGATTTTAGAACCCAAATTTAGCGCTCAAACGCCTGCAATTCAGCAAGCGCAAAAAGAGCAATCGCTTGGATTGTTGAGAATTTTGCCGGCATTGATTTACCAAAGGAAATTGGCTTACGCTTTTGCAACCCTTTCGTTTATAATGATTGGGATGTTTGGTTTTGCCCAGTACACAATGCCGGGCGACGCGCTTTTTTCGGTAAGGAAAATGACAGAAAAGTCTCAAGCATTTATGTCGCAAGAGAATCAATTGAAGAATAATTTTGAGGTAGCCAATAAAAGATTAAGCGATTTGGCCCAAGTTGTAAAAGATAATAAAGTACAAAATATTGCGCCGGCTATTAGAGAATTTCAGGCAAGCATTTCAGAAGCGACAAAAAATTTGACAGGTAATGCAGAGCAGAGAGACCCACAATCAATAAAGGAAATTGCCGTTCAAGTTAAAAAGATAGAAGACAGCAAAAAAGAACTGCAAACTTATGGCGTAGATTTGGAAGCTACTCAGGAATCAAAAGATTTAAATGATGCGTTGGCTCCTT
>CAYXRV010000008.1:8117-9537 GCA_964466215.1 uncultured Candidatus Saccharibacteria bacterium | reverse complement strand
CTTTCAAATGGCAATTATGATTATTCTTTTTTTAGCACCGCTAGCACCCCCGGCCTCGATAGTTCTTCGGCCAAACAAATGAAATCTGCAAAAATCGTTCATAATTGGCAATATAATATTCATTATATTGGCATTTTATATGAAAACCCTAAGTTTTGGGGCAAATGTCAATATATCAACCCAAACACTCCTTGTGAGAATATAGACCCATTTGCTTCTTCAATTTCTATTTATCAATATAATTATTCGCCCGAAAACGGTAGTATAACTTTTTATCGAAAACCCTTTTTTGACCCAAGTGGCGGTACATATACAATTCCTGGCCCCGTTACTAAAAATATTTTAAGCAGGGAGCTTAAAACATTAAAATTTGAGAATGTCCCAGAGCAAGAGAAAAAATGCATAAAATGGGACTTAAAGGGGTTTTGTTTAAAAAGGGAGTCTCAAGATTTGTCTGGAGAGAATATCGCTTCTATAAAAATTGACGGTGATTATTTAGTTTTACTTGTTTATTTTAATAGCGATAATCCAGAGCCCCATACAACTAAAAATGGCCCTTGGTCATCTTGCCAGGCGTTTGGGACAATAGAAGATAAAGATAAAAATGGACCAAGAGAAATAAAATGGGAAAATATTAGAAACTTAAATTCTGGGAATTTGCCTAATTGGCTATTAATTTTCCCTGTGGAAAATATTAAAATTTAATTTATTTTGGCTTAATCACTATGCGCCTATTCATTCCTTCTCCTTGGCTTTCCGTCGTGACGTCCTGCCTCTGTATTAGCTCTGCGTGAATAATGCGTCTTTCGTAAGCCGGCATTGGAAAAAGAGTTTTTTCTTCTTGGGTTAGGGCAACTTCATCGGCCAACTCTTTAGATATTCTTTTTAAATATTCTATTTTACTTTGTTTGTAATTATTGATATCTAAATTTAAATAAAAAATCTTTTGTATTTTTTTAATTACTATTGCTCTCAAAAGGCGCTGAATCTCAAAGAGTGTTTGGCCCTTTTCTCCAATTAAAATTTGTGGCTCTTGAAGAGTTATGTCTAAGTTCACAACATCGTTAATTCTTTCACTGTCGTTTTTCTGATCTTCTTTTTCTTCTGCCACTGCCTCGCTGACCTCAATCGATGACGGCTCAATTGTCATTTTTTGGAAAAATTCTTCTGTTGTTTCTTGAATTATTTTAATATCGTTTTTATCTATCATAATTTAATTGGGGTATTTTTTTAAGAATAGCGTATTGTTGTACTATTGAAAAAATACCGCTAATTATCCAATAAAGTCCGAGCGCCGACGGTAATCTCATAAGAATAAAAACTGTCAAAAAGGGGAAAATATAAACCATTTGTTTTTGCATTATTTGTGACACATCTGGTTCTTTGCTCTGTTTCGGCTCGCTTTTTGGTAATAACATTT
>CAYXRV010000008.1:0-8107 GCA_964466215.1 uncultured Candidatus Saccharibacteria bacterium | reverse complement strand
AACATTTTTGTCTGAAAAAACTGCAGAATACCAGCCGATGCCGCAAATAATAGATTTGGCTTGGATAAATCCACTATACCCAAAAAAATAGCGTTTATTTGCCCCGGATTTGCGATAAATCTATATAAATTAACAAGTTCTGCTGGATTTAATCCTTTCCAAAAAACTGTATATAATGTGATTAAAATCGGCAGCTGTATAATTGCCAGAAATAAACCGGAAAAAGGATTAATTTTTTCTTGGCGATAAAGTTCCAATGTTCCCCTGGCTAATTTTTCTTTGTCATTTTTATATTTATCTTGAATCTCTTTAATTTTGGGCTGCAGGGTCTGTAGGGTTTTTTGGGAATTTAAAGATTTTACTGAAATCGGATAGAGTATTATTCTGATTATTATTGTTAAAAGTATAACAGCTATTCCAAAATCATGTCCTGGTAAATAATTATAAAGTAAAACTAAAAAATTAAATAAAGGATAGTATAAAAGAACTGTAAAAAATTTTATCAATATTTCAAACATTTAAATTAGCTTTTTTAAGAAGCGCGATTAAAATCTCTTTTGTTTCTAAAAAATTCTTTTTTTCAAAACCTGGGAGAATAATTAAAGCAATATCTTCTCCTTTTTTAATATTTTTTATATTTTGCTGTACAATGCTTTTTAGTCTTCTTTTTATTTTATTTCTTACAACCGATTTTTTAGAAACTTTTTTACTAATAATAAAACCAAAGCGGTCTTCTTTTAAATTATTTTTTATTGTCTTTAATATTAAAAGACCATTTTTAAAACTTTCCCCTTTTTTAAAAAGCTTCTCAAAATCTTTTTCTTTTCTTAATCTATTTATTTTAGGCAACATATTTTATCAAGATTGTTGCTTATTTTTTAACCATAAGTCTTTTTCTGCCTTTTTTCCTCCTATTTTTTATAACTTGCCTGCCGGTTTTTGTCTGTTTTCTTTTCAAAAAACCGTGCGTTCTCCTTCTTTTTTTCTTTTTGGGCTTATATGTGGTGCTCATATTGGCTTTTATAATTTAATTAGTATAATGTACAAGTATAATATAAAAAACCTCCTCGGTCAAATTGTCTTTTTATATTGTGCGTTTAAATTAAAGAAAGACACACAAGTTATACACAGTTTAATAACATATGTGAGTAATTTGTTTTCATTTGACAAGCATTAAAATAAAAGGAAAAATAAAGTATTATTATAATATTTTTAGTTTTATTAACCTATGAATAATATTGAACTCTGGCAATCAGTTTTAGCGCAAATACAATTCCATATTTCTAAGGCTAATTTTGCTACATGGTTTCAAAATACTGAGATTATCTCCAAAGATAACGAAACTGTGATTATTTCTGTGCCCAATGCTTTTTCAAAAGAATGGCTAAGCAATAAATATAATAAATTAATTTTAAAAACCCTACATGATATAGACGATTCTATTAAGGATTTGTCTTTTATTATAAAACCGCAAACCCAAAAATCTTCTGTTGCAAAAAATGCGCCAGAGAAAGATGCCGCCGAAACTGAACAATTAAAATTTGACGAATTTAAAACCAACAAAGACACCAATTTAAATCCGCGTTATACTTTTGATAATTTCGTTGTGGGGTCTTTTAATGAACTGGCTCACGCGGCCGCATTAGCTGTTTCTGATAACTCTGGCTTCACTTATAATCCTTTGTTTATTTATGGCGGCGTAGGATTGGGGAAAACACATCTTATTCAGGCTATTGGAAATAAAATAGCCGATAGCCCTAAAAAAAAGAAGGTTAAATATGTTTCTTCTGAAAAATTTGTATCTGGTATTGTTTCTGCCATAAGAAATCAAAGCATTGAAAATCTTAAAAATAGCCTATCTTCAATTGATGTTTTAATTATTGATGACATTCAATTTTTAGCTGGTAAAAATAAAAGCCAGGAAGAATTTTTTCATGTTTTTAATTCTCTTTATGAAAAAAATAAACAGATAATTCTTTCTTCTGACCGGCCACCCAATGCCATTCCAGAGCTGGAAGAACGGTTAAAATCCAGATTTGAAGGGGGCATGATAGCAGATGTTAGTTTGCCAGATTATGAAACAAGGCTGGTTATTTTAAAAATAAAACTCCAAGAAAAAAATATGGAATTATCGGATGATATTTTAGAATATATAGCCACAAATGTTAAAAAAAATGTTAGAGAGTTAGAGGGAGCATTAAATAGGCTTTTAATTTATTTTAAAACAAATAATAATATTCCTAATCTTGAAACATCAAAAAGATTATTAAAAGGTTTTATTTTTTCTCCTTTTGATGTGGCAAATTATAAAAAAATAATTGACACTGTTTCTAAATTTTATAATTTGGATGAAAAAAATATTTTTAATACCACAAGACGAAAAGAAATTGTGAAACCAAGACAAATAGCAATGTTTTTATTAAGGAAAGAATTAAAATATTCTTTTCCGGCTATCGCTAGAAAATTTGGCGGAAAAGACCACACAACAGCAATTTATGCTTATAAAAAAATTCTCCAAGAAAGTGAAGAAAACAATAAATTAACAGAAGAATTAGAGTTAATAAAACAGAGAATATATAGTGGATAATACATATTAAAATAGTGGTATAATTTTATATTATAAAATTATACTTTAATATTATATCTATAATCACACTATAGTTTACACAAGATTCACACAAGATATTTTTATTTAAAATAGTAATAGATTAAGATTAAATTATTTTTTAAAATATAAAAAATTAAAATACTAATAACAATAATAATATATTTAATCAATATATTATTAGTTAATATGAAAATTGAAATTCTTAAAGAAAATTTAAAATCTGGGTTAAATATTGTGGAGAAAATAATTGGCAAGAATTTATCGTTGCCAATTTTAGATAATGTTTTAATAAATACAGAGGATAATTTTTTAAGTTTAAGTTCTACTGATTTAGAAACAGCCATAAAAATGTGGATATTAACCAGAATTATAAAGAAGGGTAAAGTGATTGTCCCCGTAAAATTACTTTCTAGTTTTATTTCTTCTTTGCCTGACGAAAAAATAATTATAGAGGCAAAAAATCAAAACATAGAAGTTGAATGTAAAAATTTTAAAACACAAATTCAAGGACACAATCCAGAAGAATTTCCTATTATCCCAGAATTTAAAGACACAGAATTTTTAGAAGTTGATAATAAAAAGTTTTGCCAAGGACTTTCTCAAATAGTTGATATTTCTTCATCTTCCCAAACAAGACCGGAAATATCAGGTATTTATTTTAATTTTTCTAAAAATTTAATGAAAATAGTAGCCACAGATAGTTTTAGATTGGCCGAAAAAAGTATTTCACTGCAAAAGCCGGTTAAAAAAGATTATTCTTTTATTCTTCCTCAAAAACCGGCAAAAGAAATAATAAATATTTTAGAGGAAAAAGAAGGATTGTTAAAAATATATTTTTCTCCTAATCAAATATTATTTGAATTTCCAATGAAAGAAATCTCTCACCCATTAGTCCAAATTACATCCAGGCTAATAGAGGGAGAATATCCTAATTATCAAGAAATTATTCCTAAAAAATTTAAAACACAAGTTGTTTTAAAAAGAGAAGAATTTTTGAATCAAATTAAAACAGCATCCCTGTTTTCTGGTAAAATAAACGAAATAAAAATTAATATTAATACCACAAATAAAGAGGTTGAAATATTTGCCAAAGACCCTAATATAGGAGAAAATAAATCAACCATACCAGCAAAAATAGAGGGAGACCCAATAGAAATCTCTTTTAATTATAAATTTTTAACAGACGGATTGTTAAAAATTAAAAGCTCCGAAATTATATTTGATTTAAGCGCCCAAGAGGGACCATGTATATTAAAGCCAGTGGGAGATACAAATTATATTTATGTGGTGATGCCCATTAAATCAACATCATAAAATAATTATCTATTAGCCAACCAATTTTTAATTCCAGTTTCCCAAAAGAGATATGCGGAATCATCTGTGGGATTTTGAGAAGGAGGACCAAGAGGGTCCTCTTTGTTTACATAATATAAAATACTATGAGTGTCGTTTGGATCTATTTGGCCCGATAAAATAGGTTTTACATTTGCAATTGGGTCGGGCGAGGTAAAATTTTCTACTGGATGGGCCTGTAATAATTTTTGCATAATTTTTCTCCAAATTGGAGCCGCTAGTCCAATGCCAGTTTTTCTATTTATTGATGAATTATCATTATTGCCAACCCAAACTCCAACCGCCGCAAAAGGCGTATATCCCATTGTCCATGCATCATTAAAATGTTGTGTGGTCCCAGTTTTTGCGGCAACTTGATATCCATCAAAATGTAAAGAATTATTTACTCCAAAAATAGGAGCCCTAGCAGAATTATCGGACAAGATACTGCTTATTTGTCTTGCTATTTGTGTATCTAAAACTTTTGTGGATTGTTTTTTATTCTCTTTAATAATTTTACCTTCGCTGTCTTCTATTTTTAAAATACTAACAAGGGGAGCTTTTACTCCTTCATTAGCAAACACACCATAAGCAGAAGTCATTTCTAATAATGTTACTTCTCCTCCTCCTAATACCAAAGATAGCCCATAGCGGTCGGGTTCGTTTAGTGTTGTTATCCCGAGGTCTTTGGCTGTTTGTATACTATCATTTAACCCCGCTAAATATAAAGTTTTTACAGATGGAAGATTTAATGACATAGCTAATGATTGGCGCAAAGTAATTTTCCCTCTATATTTTTCGTCATAATTATGAGGGTGGTAACATTCTAGTCCATAGGCATCTTTAGATTGGTTCGCATCGGGGCTACAATGCGTGTTAAATTCGGTTTTTACATCCCAGAGCACAGTATCTGGGGTATAACCCTTTTTAAACGCTGTAGCGTAAACAAATGGCTTAAACGATGACCCCGGCTGTCTAAGACCCATTGTGGCCACGTCAAATTTTGGGGAAAACAAACAAAGACCTTGCGGAGTTTCATCACATCCTTTAGGATAAGATTTTTCAAAATAATTTTTAGAACCAATCAAAGATAATATTTCTCCTGTCTTTGGGTCGGTAACAACTAAGGCCGCATTATTTGCTTGAAATGATTTATTTGTTTTATCGGCGTCTTCTATCACTTGTTCGGCATAATTTTGCAAGTCCCAATCGAGTGTCGTATAAACTTTTAATCCTTTTTCTCTTAAAAAATCTTCTCCATATTTATCTTCTAAATATTTTTTAACATACATCACAAAATGAGGAGCTTTTATGGGGATTATATTTTCAGCAAAAACTATTTTTTCTTGTTTGGTTTTTTCTAATT
Organism: uncultured Candidatus Saccharibacteria bacterium; assembly: GCA_964466215.1. Taxonomy (GTDB): domain Bacteria; phylum Patescibacteriota; class Minisyncoccia; order Minisyncoccales; family Staskawiczbacteraceae; genus JACPYG01. The sequence continues at coordinate 2,801 of CAYXRV010000008.1, read as the reverse complement.
GGTCTTTTGTAATATATCCAAGTTTTTGCATTCTTTCTAATACATAATCTTTCTCTCCCAGAAGCTTGTTTTTATTTGGCCCATAAGGAGAATAATATCCCGGGGCTTTTATTATTGCTGTTAATACGGCTGCCTCCGCCAATGAAAGGTCAGATGAAGATTTTTTAAAATAAGTTTGGCTGGCTGTTTCAACTCCATAAATACTTCCGCCTAAAGGAATTTGGTTTAGATACCATTCAAAAATTTGATCTTTTGAATATCTCTTTTCTATTTCCAAACTTAAAACAATTTCCCTTATTTTTCTGCCGAGAGTTTTTTGATTTGTTAAATAAACAGACCGAATGAGCTGTTGGGTTATTGTTGATGCTCCTTGGCTGGCGGATTGTAGTTTCAAATCAATTAAAATAGACCTTACTATGCCTAAAAAATCTATGCCGCCATGTTCGTAAAATCTGGCATCTTCGGAAGCAAGCACAGCATGTTTTAAATTATCGGATATTTTGTCAAAGGAAATAATTTCTCTTTTTTCATTATTATAAATATCATATAAAAGTATTTTGCCGGTTCGGTCGTAAATTTTAGTGGATTGTATAAATGGGCTCTCGGTGAATTTTTCCGGTCTTGGCAAATCATAAGTGTAATAAAAAAATAAAAATAAAAAAAGAAAACATCCAGCCAAAAATAAATAAAACAAGTATTTTAAAAATATAAAAACCGGTTTTTGTTCTTTTTTATTTATTAATAAAAATAGTTTTTTGGATAGTTTTTTAAACATTTTTTATTATTAAAACAAAAACCCCGCTTTATGTTCTTTCAGCGGGGTTATTTTTTATTCTGCCTCGACTTCGCCGTCGCTTAATTCTTCATCGTCGTCGCCTGCTGTTTCTTCTAATTCTTCTTCCTCTTCTTCGTCGTCATTAAACATATTATCATCAAAATCATCTTCTTGATTTATGAGCGTGGTTAAAAATTCCTCTTCCATATTTTATAACTTATTTTTTAAAAACAAACGCATTTTTATGGGTTTATTTTAAAAAATAAGTTTATTAATTGACCCTTAGGTCTGTTAATTTTTTACCCTTGCCCCTATTATATTTTTTAAAGAATTATTGTCAATGCCCCTTTTCCACAGCCTGCCTAACTAAATTTTATTTAATAACGCAAATCTTTTAAAGCGGCGCAAACCGCAATACCAAGAGCGTCTGCGGCGTCATCTTTTTTTCGGTTATTTTTTTGAAGGTCGAACTGGCTTAGGTCAAGAATTTCTTTTATCATTTTTTGCACTTGTTTTTTTTCTGCTCTTCCGTTTCCAACAACAGTCATTTTTACCTGCAAGGGAGTAAATTCACAAGTTTGAATTTTTTTTTGAGCGGCGGCCAGTAAAATAACCCCACGCGCTTGGCTTACAGGTATCACAGTTTTTAAATTTTTGAAAAAGAAAAGACTTTCAACCGAAATTAAATCTGGCTTGTATCTGTCTATTAATTTTAAAACTTCTTTGTGTATTTTATTCAATCTGTCGCCTGTCAAAGAAGTTTGCAAGGTTATAATACATCCAAAATCAAGAACTTTAAATTTTTGATTTTGGCCACTTTGTTTTTTTATGATGCCATACCCGGTTGTCGCTGTGCCTGGGTCTATTCCCAAAATTATCATATTTTCAAATTTGAATAAATATCATTAATGTCATCGCTTTCGTCTAAAGCTTCAAAAAGTTTTTGGGAAGATATTTTTTCTTTTTCAGAAATTTCAACCTCTTCTTTTGCAACCCACTCTAAAACAGCCGCCTCTATTTTTATTTGTTTTTCTTCAAGTCCTTTTTTAATTTTTTCCAAATCCTCCGGTTTTGTGTAAATATCAAGCAGATTGTCATGCCAAAAAACATCTTCGGCGCCAATTTCTATTGCCAAGAGCTCCATTTCTTCCTTTTCCCCCAAATTACAATTTATTGCGATGGCTCCTTTTTTATCAAACATCCATCTTACGGCTCCTTCTCCCGCCAATTTGCCATTATTTTGATTTAAAATGGTTTTTATTTCGCCCAACGTTCGGTTTTTATTATCTGTAATGCCCTCAATAATGAGAGCGATTCCTCCAGGCCCAAATCCTTCAAAAGAAACTTCTTCTAATTTTTCTCCAACCAATTCACCTGTGCCTTTTTTAATAGACCTCTCAATATTTTCTTTAGGCATATTAACCTTTTTAGCCTGTTCTATAACAAGCCTTAGTTTAGAATTAGTTATAGGGTCTCCTCCCGCTTCTTTCACGGCGATAGTGATTAATCGGCCCATTTTAGAAAAGATTTTGCCCTTTTTTGCATCGGCAACCTCTTTGTGAGCTTTAATTGTTTTAAAATGACTATGTCCCGACATATTATTTTGCTAAATGAGTTTTAAATTTAATAAATAAGATAATTGCCACAGAAAGTATGGTTATAAATAAGGCTGTTAAAAATAAAAACCAAGGATTTATGCCCTCTTGATTTATTGATTGGCCAACAGCTGCTAATCTCGCATTATTCTCCTTACTATTACCAGATTTTTCAATTTTAGGCAAGCCTCCTATTTTTTGCGCGGTATTATTTTGAGTAATAATATTTTTGGCGCCGGGAGTTAAAGACGCGCTCCACTGCCAGCTATCAGTTTTATTATATGACCGACCGACTGGAGCCTTCTCGTAAGTCATAGAATCAACAATTTCTTCATTCGGCCAAGAGAGAGCTAATCCGTCGGTTGTATTATTTAGAGTAATTTTTGTTTCAGGTCTTTTTAAAACTAAGTATCCATTGCTTAATATTTTTG
>CAYXRV010000007.1:0-9690 GCA_964466215.1 uncultured Candidatus Saccharibacteria bacterium | reverse complement strand
TTTTCAATTCGGGTTGGCGGTGGGTTTGGCGTGTTGAAAAATATCCTTATTTCCGCGTAATATTATCCTCTAATTTCAAGTAGAGTTCCGTTGTATCCCGGTATTGCTCCTTTCACTGCCAACAAATTATTTTTTTTATCAACTTTGGCTATTTTCAAATTTTTAACTGATATTCTCTCGTAACCCATTCGGCCGGGCATTCTCCTCCCCTTAATAACTCTTTGAGGAAAACGGCTTCCTGTGGACCCAATTGTTCTCTGCTCATGTTTTACTCCGTGAGTGGCATTTCTTCCGGAAAAACCATGCCTTTTTACCCCGCCCTGAAATCCTTTTCCTTTTGAAATTCCGGAAACTTTTATTTTGTCTCCTTCGTTAAATATTGAAACGTTAATTTCATCTCCTGTATTATATTTTGAAATATCTATATCTCCTTTAAATTCTTTAACAAATTTATAAGGTCTGCTTTTCTGGCTTTTTTTAAGCTTGTTCTTTTTCTCTATTTTATTAAATCCTATTTGAATTGCGTCATATTCTTTTTCTTTTGTTTTTTTCTGCAAAACATAGCAAGGTCCGCCCAAAATCAAAGTAACCGGTATTACTTTACCGTCTTTGTCAAACATTTGCGTCATTCCTAATTTTTGTCCTAAAATGAATTTCATATTTTAATTTTACCAATTCCTAATGAAAAACTGGGCAATTGCCCAGTTTGGCAATGTTGTTACCTCCGCCAGGGCGGGGGAAGTTAACATTCTCTTTTAAATATATTTACTTTTAAATTTTTATTGTGATATCAACTCCTGAAGGCAAATTCAAATCTCTCAAAGCTTCTATGATTTCCTGATTTGGTGTTAAAATATCAATCATTCTTTTGTGAACCCTCATCTCAAACTGCTCTCTGGCGTTTTTATGAACAAAAGTTGACCGGTTGACAGTAAATTTCAAAATTTCTGTTGGCAATGGAACGGGTCCAATCACCTCGACCCCATAACGGTTAACAATATCAATTATCTGTCGGGCCGAATTATCAATAATCTTATTATCATAAGCGCGAAGCTTTATTCTAAGCTTAGGCCTTGCCTCGTCAGACGTTGTTTTTTCTACTTTAACATCCGACTGTTTTGGGGCTTTCTTTATTGCCCCGCCTGCGCGAGCAGGTTTCTTTCTAGTGACTGGTTTCTTAACTGGCATCTTAAAGAACTGATTCTAAAATTATTTAATAATTTTTGTTACTACTCCTGCTCCAACTGTTTTTCCGCCTTCACGAATTGCAAATCTTTTCTTTTCTTCCAAAGCGGCTGGCGCTATCAATTTAATTTTTAAGCTGGCTGTATCACCCGGCATTACCATTTCGGTTCCTTCTGGCAATGTTACGTCTCCTGTAATATCTGAAGTGCCAATAAACAATTGCGGTTTGTATCCGGTGAAAAATGGAGTGTGGCGACCCCACTCTTCTTTTGTCAAAACATAAACTTCTCCCTCAAATTCGGTGTGAGGAGTAAGAGAGCCTGGCTTTGCCAATACTTGACCTCTTTCAACATCATCTTTTTTTAATCCTCTTAGCAAAATACCAACATTTTCGCCTGCTCTTCCTTCATCTAAACTTTTTTGGAACATTTCAACTGAAACTACCACTGTTTTTTGAGTTGGTCTGATACCGACTATTTCAACTTCATCGTTTGAATGAATAATTCCTCTTTCAATTCTGCCTGTAACAACTGTTCCTCTGCCTTCAATTGAGAATACATCTTCAATAGCCATAGCAAACGGTTTCTCTAATTCTCTTACGGGTTCTGGAATATAATTATCTACTGCGTCAAGCAATTCTGTAATGCATTTTGTGCTTGCGTCATCAATAGAAGTAGCTTCCAAAGCTTTCAAGGCTGACCCCCTGATTATAGGAATCTCGTCTCCGGGATATTTGTATTTCTTTAATAATTCCCTTACTTCCGATTCAACCAAATCTAAAATCTCCGGGTCATCAACCATATCGCATTTGTTCATAAATACAACCAATGATGGCAAGCCTACTTGGCGGGCCAAAAGAATATGCTCTTTGGTTTGAGGCATTGGTCCGTCGGGAGCTGAAACTAACAAAATTCCACCGTCCATTTGAGCGGCTCCCGTAATCATGTTTTTAATATAATCAGCGTGACCCGGACAATCAATCAAAGCATAGTGCCTTTTTGCTGTTTCAAATTCCAAGTGAGTAATTGAAATCGTTACTCCTCTTGCTTTTTCTTCCGGAGCCGAATCAATCTGGTCCACTCCTTTTGCGGAAGACTTAAAACCGCGCAATTTTGAAACTTTCATAATTGCGGCTGACAATGTTGTCTTTCCGTGGTCAACATGACCAATTGTACCAATGTTTACGTGAGGTTTTGACCTCTCAAATTTTTCTGCCATAATTTGTTTTAATTTTTAATTTTATAATTTTATTTATATATACCATACTATTGCATATTTCAAAAATAGTCAATAGCTATCGTCTTTTTCCGTCCACAATTTCCTGCGCTACATTCGCGGGCACCTGTTCATAGCTGTTAAATTCCATCGTAAAACTTGCCCTGCCTTCGGTTAGCGACCTCAAAGATGTTGCATATCCAAACATTTCCGACAAAGGAACCACGGCATCAACCACTTTCATCCCTACTCTTTCTGATGTTTCTTCAATTTTTCCTCTGCGCGAGTTTACATCCGAAATGACTTGTCCAAAGAAATTTTCCGGAGTTACCACTTCCACTTTCATAACAGGTTCCAAAATAATTGGTTTGGCTTTTTTGGCCGCTTGCTGAAATGCCATAGAGCCGGCAATTTTAAAAGCAAACTCCGAGGAGTCCACATCGTGGAAGCTTCCATCAAATAAAGTAACTTCAATATCCACCATTGGGTATCCCGCAACCACTCCCTTGTCCATTGCTTCCACAACTCCTTTTTCTGTCGGCTTAATAAATTCTTTTGGAATTGCTCCTCCTTTAATTTCATCAATAAATTCAAAACCGGCTCCCCTTTCTTTTGGTTTAATTCTTAGCAACACGTGACCGTATTGTCCTTTTCCTCCCGATTGCCGCACATATTTTTCTTCCGCTTCCGCTTCCGCTAAAATAGTTTCTTTATAAGCCACTTGAGGCTTTCCGTAATTTGCCTCCACATGAAATTCTCTTTTCAGTCTGTCGGCTATAATATCCAAGTGCAATTCTCCCATTCCGGAAATAATTGTCTCGCCGGTTTCCAAATCTTCTTTAATTCTAAATGTTGGGTCTTCTTCGGTAAGTTTCCTAATAGACATAATAAGTTTTTCCTGGTCGGCTTTTGTTTTTGGCTCAATTCTAATACCGATAACCGGTTCTGGAAATACAATTTTTTCCAATATTACCGGAGCTTCTTTGGCGCACAAAGTGTGGCCAGTGCTGGTTGCCTTCAAACCAACCGTGGCTCCAATTTCTCCCGCATAAATCACATCTAATTCTTGGCGTGAATTGGCATGCATTCTTAAAATACGGGCAATTCTTTCCTGCTCCCCTGTGTTTGGATTTAACACATAAGACCCTTTTGTTAATGTTCCTGAATACACTCTAAAAAAAGTTAAAGTACCCACAAATGGGTCGGTAGCCACCTTAAATACCAACGCCGCAAACGGTTCTGAATCCGACGCTTTTCTTTCAATTTCGGCTCCCGTTTTAGGGTCGGTTCCCATTTCCGAAGGCAAATCCAACGGACAAGGCAAATAATCTATAACCGCATCCAACACGGGCTGAACTCCTTTATTTTTTAATGCGGTTCCGCAAAATACCGGAACCAATTTATATCCCAACACTGCTTTTCTTAAAGCAACTTTTAATTCCTCAACAGAAATTTCTTTTCCCTCCAAAAACTTTTCTGTAAGTTTGTCATCTTCTCCGGCAATTCTTTCAATCATTTTTTTGCGCCATATTTCAGCTTCGGCTTTAAATTCCTCGGGAATATCTTTTTCCACTACTTCGATTCCTTTTTCTCCCTCAAAATATAAAGATTTCATTTTTACCAAATCAATGACGCCCGTCATTTTTTCTTCAAGACCCATGGGAAGCTGAACCGCCACCGCATTGGGTGTAAGCTTGTCTAAAATTGACTGGAAGCTTTTTTCGAAGTTGGCTCCCATTCTGTCTAATTTATTGATGAAACAGATTCTTGGAGTTAAATATTTGTCAGCCTGGCGCCATACAGTTTCGGATTGAGGTTCTACGCCGGCTACTCCGTCAAATACCACCACCGCTCCATCCAGTACTCTTAAAGACCTCTGCACTTCAGCTGTAAAATCAATGTGGCCGGGAGTATCAATAAGGTTCATTTGGTACCCCTTCCATTCCATGGTAGTAGCGGCGGCGGTAATTGTAATGCCTCGCTCTCGCTCCTGCACCATCCAATCCATAGTGGCTTCTCCTTCGTGCACCTCCCCGATTTTATGAGAAACTCCCGTATAAAACAAAAGACGCTCGGAAAATGTAGTTTTTCCCGCATCAATATGAGCGATAATTCCAAAGTTTCTTAATTTATCTAATGGATGTTTCCGTGACATAAATTATTTATTACTATTGAGTCTTCACTTTATGGTATTTATATTTTTCTAATGAAATTATTGTCGGAAAGGTGAAGACTTGACAAGATGTCATAATATATGGTACAATTAAGACATAGGTTAGATATTAGCACTTCGCGAAATATTACACCCTATTTGTACATTTTTTGGAGAAAATATCATGTTGACTGAACAACGAATGAAAGAAATCGGTAAGCTCTATGATAAGTGGTACGATGAGCAATCAACCCAAACCCCCTTGTGGGATCCACCTCCTCAGGGAGTAATCGCCCAAATAATTGGGGTTAGCCCGATAGAATTCCAAGAGTGGATTGATGGACTTGACCGGTTTGGTGAAAAAATACGAAAAATAATCCAAAAATCCAATCGTTAAAAGGTTAATACGAAACCTAAATCGTATGACGGAGGAACCTATGGGTTGCCTCCTTTTTTTATAAAAATTTAACGTGCAAAGTGCGCAAATGCCTTATTCGCCTCAGCCATTCTATGCGTGTCGTTTTTCTTTTTTAGAGCTGAGCCTTCGTTTTTTGACGCATCAATTAATTCCTGGCTGAGTTTTTCGGCCATTGGCTTTCCTTTTTTTGACCTGGCTCCCAAAAGTATCCATCTTATAGCCAAAGCCAATCTTCTTTCTCCCCTCACTTCCATTGGCACCTGATAAGTGGCTCCTCCAACTCTTTTTGATTTCACCTCCAAAAGAGGCGAGGCGTTTTCAATTGCCTCCCGAAATACTTCCAATGGCTCTTTTTTTGTTTTTGTTTTGATTATGTCAAAAGCCCCATAAACAATTTTCTGAGCAATTGTTTTTTTGCCTTGCTCCATTACTTTATTTATAAACTGCGAGACTACAACATCGTTGTAAACTCGGTCTGGAGCTATTTTATGTTTTTTATACGCTCTCCTCATGTAAGTTATTGTTGAAATCATTATATTTTTTCAATTCGGGCTGGCCGTGGGTTTGGCGGACGTTGAAAAAATATAATTATTTCCGATATATTAACAAAATTTATTTAGCTTTTTTGGTGCCATATTTACTTCTTGTCTGTTTTCTGTTTTCAACTCCGGCTGTGTCCAAAATACCTCTGACAATGTGGTATCTTACTCCCGGCAAGTCCTTTACTCTTCCGCCTCTAATCAAAACCACAGAGTGCTCTTGTAAATTATGCCCTTCTCCCGGAATATACGCTGTAACTTCCATTCCATTGGAAAGTTTTACCCTGGCCACTTTTCTTAAAGCCGAATTTGGTTTTTTAGGTGTTTGCGTAAAAACTTTAATGCAAACTCCCCTCTTGAATGGAGAATAATAATGCGATGGCCTGTTTCTTAAAACATTGAAACCAAACTGAAGCGCAACTGTTTTTTTGGCTTTTTTAACTTTTTTTCTTCCGTGTTTAATGAGTTGATGAATTGTTGGCATACTTTAAAAAGCGCTTAGCGCTTAATAGGGATTAGTTTATCAAATAATTTTTAAAGTGTCAAATTATTTAAAGTTGATTCTCCAAAATCCAAACACATATCAAAATAAAAGAGCGTTCCCTTGGGGCCCGCTCTATAAAAACTAAGCATATCTGTAGATATCTTGTTTGACTATCCAAATCTCGTCCTGTGGACTTTCTTGCTCTTCATAAAGTTTAAAAATCTTATTTTTAAGAAGAATAATATTTTCATCAGTTTGCCACTCTTCTGCGACAGCTAGAAAATCAATGAGGAAAAATACCACTCTTTCTTGTATTGATTTTACCGTGGAAAATTCCGTATCTTCTTGCTTTTCTTCTGTCCCCCAATGACCCCAAAATATTCCTTTTTCAAACATTTTACCAAGAGTTATGCCCTTATAAGGCATTTTGCCAGAATGAATAGCGCTGTGCGTAAAACCAGTTACCGGCAATTCTGATTTTCCATCAAATTGGGGTTCAAGATACTGATTACCCAAATAATATATTAAATCTATAATTGCTTCTCTGTGTTCTTTCGTTTCGGCAACAAGAAAAAAAGTTACCCGTACGCGCCTTTCAAGTCGTGCAGGTATTTTACTTTTTGGATTAGACATAAGTCACTCTCCTAATTACTGACATTAACTCTGGCATTCAGAAAAGAAAATCAAATTAAGGGATTCAATTTTAATTAGCTTTGCCTTCTTATTTTTTAAATCTTCTTTCTGTTGTGACGTAAGGTCAGATATAGCAATGGGCGCCACTACTTTTCTAAATTCTACTCCCTTTTTCTTAAGTAATGACACCATTTTTAAAGGAATAACGATAGAACGCGTAATTTTGGGTATCTTTCCATCACGACGCAGAATCACTGCTTTCATAAAATCTTCCCACGTTTTATAGAACACCATTCTTAGATCATCGTTCCGTGTTTTGGTTGATTTGACTTTAGTGCTCATTGTCTTTCTCCTTTTCTGGAAGTTGAGTTGTAAAGGTGCTTATTATCTTTCACAAAAACGGCTACGGCAATGTCTTTATAGCGACGCTTTAATTATATAAAAAGTAGCAGTAAATGTCAAACTTTATGATTTATTTCTTTACAAACCTGTGATTATGTGAAATAAAAAGTCTGAAACTATCCAAAACCACTGTAATCCTCCAAAAACAATTAAGAGCATCAATATGGCAAATCCATATTGCTTTAAAAATATTTTAACATTTTGGAATTTTTCCGGCAAAAAACTGAAAAGAACCCAAGACCCGTCGAGAGGCGGAATTGGAATAAGATTAAATATTGCAAGCCATATATTAATAGAAATAATATAACTGAACGCTATTAAAATTCCCTGATTGTTTATAAATATTTCTTTTGGTATAAATCTTAATATCAATCCGAAAAAAATTGCCAACAATATATTTGATGCCGGACCGGCCAAAGAAACTTCTATATTGCCGTATTTTTTATCTTTAAAATTATATGGATTAATCGGAACTGGTTTTGCCCAGCCGACAATAATCCAGTTGCCTGTTTTAATGGCAAGAATTAAAAGAAGAATTGGCAATGCAACAGAGCCAATCGGGTCTAAATGTTTTAATGGATTTAAAGTAAGGCGTCCTGCATATTTTGCCGTGGGGTCTCCGAGCGAATTTGCCACACTTCCGTGCGCCAATTCGTGAATAACCACAGAAAAAAGCAACACCGCTAAAACAAAAATAAATGTAACTGCTGTAATGATTTCCATTTTATAATATTAACACATCTTGCAAAAAAGAAAAGAAGGTGATAATATATAGAAGTGAAAATAATAATATTATGGCAGAAAAAATTTGCGCAATTTGCGGAAAAAAATCAGGCATGTCCTGGTCTTTAGTAAAACTAAGAGGTAAATATAATCCTACTCAAAAAATAAGAAAACACCCAAATTTACAATGGGTGCGCCTGATTTTAGGCAAAGATGCAGGCAAAAGAGTTCTCGCCTGCGCCAAATGTATAAAAGCAATGGCAAAATAATAAATAAAACAAAAATAAAAAATCCCGTACTTGCTAATACGGGATTTTTTTTACCAATAACTCCAATAAATCTTTAACTGAATTTTGGGCGTCGTCCCCCGTTTTACTTGCTATAAATTTGTTCCATTGCGCCAAAATTTCTTCATTGCGCAAGTCTCTCACATCTGTTTCCAATTTTAATCTATCTTCAAAAGAAACTTCTTTGTCCGCCTTCAAAACTTTTTCAATAAAAAGTTTCGTGAAATTTAATATCTTTGTGCTATTCAGTTGAACGTTTAATTGCTGCTTTGTTATTTGCAATTCCTTTTGCGTAAAAAAATAACTGCCACCAAGAAAGATGTTTCCTGTCGCAAGGATTAAAATGATTATTATTAAAATAACTCTTTGATTTAACATATATTGAACAAGTTTAAATTTTACTTTGTTAAATGGGCTTCAATAATTCTTTCTTTTATTTTATCACGATAAAAATTATACAACAATAGAAGAACGACTATAATAATTAGAATACTCTTCCAGTCAATAATTATCATCCACCAAGATTTGTTCTTTAGCTCAATATTCATGTGAATATCGCCGCCCTCTGAAACTTGAAACGGTTTGCCTTCATAACTCGAATAACCCGGAGCTTCGACCTTTAAATAATATTCGCCTTCAGGTACTAAGAAAGAATATGTCCCTCGCGCATCAGTAACTTGCGGATTTTGCTGTTGATAATCCTTGGCGGGCCATAACTCATATTTACTCGTGTTGCGATTCATCCAATAAATTGAGGCAACGGCTTTGGAAATACGAGTTTCATTATTCCCGCTTTTTTCGTAAATATATCCCTCTGGGTCAACAACTGTAACCAACTTCATTTCTTTTGGAAGAACCCTCTCATCTTGATAATCCATTACTGTTATAATTTCATACTCGCCACTAACTACTGGCGTATTAATTGTGGCCGCATAAACTCCCTCTCCTGTGTTTTTGTATTCAAATTCCAATAACACCATTTTGCCCGTATCTTTAACCGGTTTTTCTTGTATGTTTGCTAAACTTGGACTGGCAAATATTAAAGATGCATTTAAATAACTCAAAGGAACTTGGAATGCCACAGGAGTCGGCGTTCTGGATACAAAAATAACATATCCTTTAATTGATGATACTGGCTGATCCGGTTTTACAACTAACTGCAGGGTTTTTCCGGAAACAGTTTTAATCGTCTGCTCGGCTCTTCCTTTGTTGTTAACAGAAAGAGTTGAATTTAAATCAACTAATCCTCCTCCCGCCCTGGCAAAAACGATTTCTGATGGAATTCTTTTTTTATCCGCAGATGATAATTTATCAATTGGTACTCCTCTTGGCGGAGCAAATTTCCCCGGTGTAATTTCTACTTGAGATAAACCAATAGCTTGTGTTAATCCGGGTATTTTTAAATTAGCGCTTTTTAATTTTTCGACATCTGTAATTTTTGTGATACCAACATTTTTAAATGTTTTTTCAAGTTCTGGAAATTTTTGAGCTAACATTTTAATTTCCGGAGGCAAAGGAGATAAGGCAAATATTTTAATTGCTTTTATCGGCAAAATATTCCACTTATTATTTAAAGATAGCGGCGTCTCTCTCGGCGCGCCAACTATCTCTGTTGTTGCCGGCTTCTGTTCTGTTGGCCAGATTAACTCGGT
>CAYXRV010000006.1:0-10292 GCA_964466215.1 uncultured Candidatus Saccharibacteria bacterium | reverse complement strand
CCATTTCTTTTAATGTGTCTAGGATGACAGCCTTTTTTTCTTCTTTATCTTTGAACCTTTTGATGTGTCGTCAACATCATAGCCCAAAGCATTTATTTGCTTTCTAACTTCATCTGACTCTTGCCATTTTTTTTCCTTTCTTAAGGTTTCTCGTTTTTCGGCAAGATCCTTAACCGCAGAAGGAACTTCGGTCAAAACGTATTTTTCTGATTCACTTAGGCGTAATCCCAAAACCTTGTCGAATTCAAGAATGGTAGCCCTTTTCACGGCAACAGGTAATTTACTATCCACTGTTTCCCAAAGTAATCCCAAGACCTGAGGAGTATTAAGGTCGTTGTTTATTCGACTCTTAAAATCATCAATAATATCTTTATCGGGAAGAGTTTCATCTTTGCCCCAATTCACAATCTTTTCTCTTATAGAAGATAACGCCTCTTGTGCGCCAAGAAAGCTTTGCCATGTGAAATTTAACCCTGCCCGGTAATGCGAGCTCAATGCTAAATATCGAAAGGCCAAGGGATCATGCCCTTTGTCAATGATATCTTGCAGGGTTATAAAATTATGGAGACTCTTACTCATTTTTCCACCATCCACGGTAAGAAAAGCCACGTGAAGCCAATAATCAACAAATTTCTTACCTGTTGCGGCTTCAGATTGAGCTATCTCATTAGTATGATGGACGGGAATATGATCAGTTCCTCCGGTATGGATATCTATCGTCTCTCCAAGGTACTTCATCGCCATCGCACTGCACTCAATATGCCAACTAGGGAACCCAACACCCCAAGGACTTTCCCACTCCATTTGACGCTTCCCATCTTTTGGAGACAATTTCCATAAAGCAAAATCAGTGGGATTCTTTTTTTCTGAACTTAGTTCTACTCTTGAACCTGGCTGCATGCCATTAATATCTATCCTTCCTAAATAGCCATACGAATCAACTTTAGAGGTATCAAAATAGATACCATCTGATGTTTGATATGTGTAGCCAAGTTTTTCAAGACGTTTAATTAGGTCTATTTGTTCTTTTATGTGTTCAGTTGCTTTGCACCAAATTTCTGGTACTTCAATATTGAGACTGATAAGATTTCTCTTAAAAATCTGTGTATAAAAATCAGCTATCTCTAAAGCCGAACGTTTTTGTTCACGTGCCGTCACTTCCATCTTATCTTCACCTTCGTCTGCATCAGAAACAAGATGACCCACATCGGTAATATTTATTGCCTGGGTAACTTTGTAGTTATTGAATTCAAGACTTCTCCTAAGAATATCGGAGAAAATATAAGCTCGCAGATTTCCTATGTGAGGATAATCATACACTGTGGGGCCACAAGTATAGATGGTAACTTTGCCCGGCTTCAACGGAACAAATAACTTTTTCTGTCTTGAGTAAGTATCAAATAGATAGATTTCATTTAACATGTCATTTCTCCTTTTAGTTTAGATGAGTCTTTCCTTTGAGTTGTCAAAGGTGAAAATCATTCTCACCGCACTGATTAAAATATACCAAATAATGAGAATTAATCAAATATATATTAACAATTTAAAATAATGCAGTCTAATTATTTACTATAAAAATCCACGGGGCTTACGCCTGTGGATTTTTATTTTTTTACTTCACCTACTACAAGAGGTGTTACGGTAGCTGGAGGACCAGAAGAAATTGGTTTATATTCATAATCCTCTTCCAAAAGAAGACTCAATGCCACCAACCTATGTAACCCGTCTATGTGTCTTAATTCACCGTCAACAAACTCAATAATAATAGTGCCAATAAAACCATTCTTTTTTATTTGATCCTTTAAAAATAAAATTTTATACTCTTAAAGTTTAAGCATCTTTTTAAAATTTTCAGCCATTTCTTTTCTCCTTTCTATTTCTTTAGATGAATTATAATTAGGAATTAATTTTTCATCCAAAGAAATAAGGGCGCGATTGTTTTCTAAGGGTTCTTTGTTTAAAATTTTTCTTACGCAATAAGCAACGGCTGACCCATTTAGCAACGCCGCGCCTCCAAGCTGTGGCCAAGAAACAATAGTTTTGCCCATTTCTAGAAAAGATTTTAAAGTTTTTTCTGTAATATTTTCTGGTCCAATATGTTTAACTATTGTTTGTCCAATTTCAAATTTACCTAAATTTTTAAGTTGCTTATAAGTTACTTTGCCTATTCTGCCATGAAAAAATTCCGGCTGAGGGTCAATATCGTAACGCTCGATATCAACCACGGCATTGTCACCATTATCGGCGGCCATTACTACTGCAATCTTATTTTTTTGAGCTTGCTCGCGAATTAATAATTTAACTGCGATATTATCGAGTTCATCAACCATTATATTTAACCCCTCGAAAAACTTTTCTATATTTTCTGGATTCAATCCTTCTGAAAAAATTTCCACTTTGGCATAGGGATTAATTTCGTAAATTTGACGGGCCGTCATTTCCACTTTAGGAAGTCCTAAATTTTGGATTCCAGCCCTAATACGATTTGTGTTGGATAACGCTAAATTATCAAAGTCGGCTAATTTGATGTGACGCGCTCCTCCTTGGAGTACAATAGCCAAGGCTACGCTATTACCCACACTAAGCCCTCCAATGCCTATCACTGAATTATAAAAAATTTCTTGTTCTTTTGGAGAAATAAGATAGCAATTTCTGGCCGTACGCACCAGTTGAAAATCTTTTTCTTCTAAAATATGGACTAAAGCTGACAACCAAGGAAAATAGACCCACCTTCCTTGCTCAAAAAGAGGGTTTTTTGATTCAATAGTTTTTAGATAATTTTTGAATTTATTTTCAAAATCGGGGGTATAAACCAAAGTCGGATTTTTTATAGCAAAAAGCTCTTTTAACTGCTCAGCATAATCATCGCTTACTTGATTGATAAAACCTTTGTCCAAAATGTCGGCTAACTGATTTTGGCGGTCTTCTTTTGCTAAATTAAAAATAATAGGCGCGCTAAAAATGTCCTTTTTGGCTATTTGATCAATATTTTTATAAAGTTTATCCATTTGATTATTATACAAAATTTACCCACCTTTGTTTGATGCCTGACTTAAAGTGAAGAGAATGCTCGTGCTCCCACAAAACAATGCGGGGCTCTACCTTTTTTGACATAGATTTAAAGTTATTATGATATTCAGCATTCTTTTCAATTAATTTTTTGATAATCAATTGTTTTATCTTATTTTTAAGAGTGGCAGAGGATTTCTGACCAATTTGAAGTTCACAATTAATTTCCATATATTGATTATGTTTAGAATCGTATTTTGTGATTACGGTAAATTTACCCGTAACATGTGAATCCAAAGAAGCATTTTGAAGAGCCTCGCGGATGTGTTCGGGATAAATAATCGCTCCATAAAGCTTCACTGAAAAATCTTTCCTCTCATAGACATAGACAAAAGGGAAATTTAGAATAGAGTTAACGTTAATGTTTAGTTTTTTTAACTGACGATTAAGATTAATGCCATGTTTTTTAAAGATATCTTTTATCATATTAAAAGTTAAAACCCCTCCATGGTCCCCAATAGCATATCTAATTAAAGGAATTGTATTGTTCCCGGTAAGAAGAATATTTTTGTCCACTGATTCAAAGTTAATAAACAGTGGATTGAATTGAGCCAACGTTGGAATTTTATTAATATCGGCAAATAATTCCTTAAAAAGACTTTTCTTTTTTAATGACATACTACGAATAAAAATACTTAAAGGCGTTTCAAACGCCATGGCTCCAATATCTGCACTACCGTAAATATTCATTGTATCTAAATAAAAATTTTTAATGCCTGCCTTTTTTGTTAAATATTTTCTGAAATTTTCGTTAAAAGTTTCCGCCGCAAAAATAAATCTTAAATTAAGTTTCTTTATATTAATTTTTAACTCAACTGCTTCATCAATAACATCTTTTACAAAAGGAGGATATCCAACTAATATAGTATTGCTAAAATTAGGCGAAAGTATTTTTAATGCATTAAAAATTTCATTTTTATTTATGCCTGGCGTAAGTATTGATACTTTATGATCGC
Source organism: uncultured Candidatus Saccharibacteria bacterium (assembly GCA_964466215.1). Lineage (GTDB taxonomy): Bacteria > Patescibacteriota > Minisyncoccia > Minisyncoccales > Staskawiczbacteraceae > JACPYG01. Next base: position 6,267 of record CAYXRV010000006.1, on the reverse strand, counting down.
TGCGCTGACTTGCAATCTCAAAAGCTTTATATGTTATGATTCCGCCAATCCATACTCCTAAACCAAATCCGATAATAACTAAGGTTGGTCCATTTTTTAATGAGTTATTCTTGAGAAAGTATTCTATGGCAAAAGAATACTGCCAATCAAGCTCTTGTTCCCTTGGAAAATAAAAAGGCTCCCCTGTTGAACCGGAAGTAGCCGAAAAAACAATTGATTTATTTTTAAGAGTACCATTCCAGCATAAACTTTCCATTGGATACATTTTAAGATAATTATTTTTATTGACCGATGGAACTTGTTGAAAATCTTCCCAAGTTTTAATTTTTGCTGAATTAGTATTATTCTTTTTTAAAAAATCCTTATATGCCGGAATGTTTTTCGCCACTTTACGAAAGAGAGACAATGCCCTCTTTTTTTGCTCAGCAGACCAAAAATCAGCATCTTTTGTTTTTATAAGATTAATAATATCTGAAGATTTTAAGTTATTTTGATTATATTCCATAAATAACTTTTACTAATTATTGAAGTAGCTCTCGGCAATTTCATCGGCGACCCTATGCGGCGATTTGTTATTTTTTAATGAAAGTTTTAGAATCTTTTTCACTGTATTTTTGACATCGTTTATTTTTTCTAATACACGATTTTTTTTATAGCCATCTTCTGCCAATTCATCAACAACATCTATAAGCCCGCCTGAATTAGCGACATAATCTGGAATATATACAATGTTGTGTTTGAAAAACCAATCGCCGACTTTGTCGTCTGCCAACTGATTATTTGCGCCTCCGCAAATTATTTTTGCCATTATCTTTTTGGCATTTTTAGTTGAAAACTCATCTCCCAAGGCGCAGGGCGAATAAACATCAACCGCCAATGTGTGTATTTTTTTATTGTCTACGATTTTTACTTTGGGAAATTTTATTTTAATTTTAGCGAGCGATATCTTATCAATATCTGACACATAAACTATCGCGCCAGTATTATATAAAAGCCTAACCAATTCTCCGCCGACTTTCCCAACTCCTTTTATGGCAATTTTGATGTCTTTTAAGGATTTTGTTTTGTAAAGACAATATACAGCGCTTTGAATTGAATAAAACACACTCAATGCGGCATAAGGAGAAGGGTCGCCTGCAAGATTAGGTTTTCCTATAAAGTAGCTTGAAGCTTTAAGCATTATATTAACGTCGTTCTGGCTGATACCCACGTCTTCTCCTGTATAAAATTGCCCTTTTAACGAATTTATTTTTTGGGCATATGCTTTTAATAATTTTTCTGTTTTGTCTTTTTTAGAATCGCCAATTATAACTCCTTTGGCGCCGCCATAAGGAACTTTTGCCATTGCGCATTTATAAGTCATTGCGCGAGAAAGTTTCAACACATCCGCCAACGCGTCTTTCTCTGATTTATAAGGAAGCATTCTGGTCCCCCCAACCGCCGGCGACCCTAATTTATCATTATGAATAGCTATAAAGCCTTTCAAGCCGGCATCTTTATCTTCAATTTTTATGACTAATTTATGATTATCAAATTCCTTAAGTTTTTTGAAATCAATTTCTTTCATATTATAATCCTAAGAAAGTTTTTATGATGTTTACTGAGATTGCTGAAATTTTGCCATCTTGGTCGATATAGTTTAATCCCAATAATTCGCCCGAAATATTAAACAAAGGACTTCCCGAAACAATTGATTTTTCAGAAATGTTTGTTTTGATGATATTTTCATTAAAATTTCTCACTATTCCCTCATTAACCAACCAGTCATCGATTTTTTTTTAAGCTTCTGCCGTTAAAAACACTCTTTGACCTAATTTTATTTTATCAAAATCGGCGAAGCCAACTGTCGGCAAATCATTTTTATCAACCTTAACCAGAACCAAACCTTTTTTATAATCTGTTTTTAAAACTTTAAAGTCTGTTTTTTCGCCGTTTATATAAATGTTAAACTTACTGCCTGCCGGGATTAAATTTGACGAAATAACAATTAATCCATCGGATGTCGCAATTAGTCCCGAACCCACATAGCTATTTCCGGCCAAAGTAGTTATTTGCGCCGCCACCACTGATTTTGTAACTTTTTCAACAGCCGACTCCAAAGCGACGCTCTCTTGGATATAAACTTGCTCTTTTGGATTTACAACTATTTTTCCGATTTTAAAATCTTTAACAAACTGAAATCTCTCAAAATAAGAGTTTGTAAGCAAATAGGATAATACGAATACATTAAAAAACATGGCGCCCAATGCCCCCAACAACAAAATACCGATAATTATTGATACAATTTTTATTTTTGTCATTTGGATATTTTTTCCAACTTGCGGTTCTCTTTTATTCTTGTTAAAATTTTTGGCGTGTCAAATATAATTTTTCCGTTTTGCTCGTCAATTAAAACTCGGCTGTCTTCTCTTATTTCATTGGCAACTATCTTTACAGACAAGGGGTCCAAAATTAATTTTTGAATTATTCTTTTTAGCGGTCTTGCTCCCAGATTTGGGTCAAATCCTTCTTTCACCAATAATTCTTTTGCTTTCTCGGAAATTACGATTTTAATTTCTTTCGCTTTCAATCTCTTTTCAACTTTTGACAATTCCAAATCAACAATTTTTTTGATTTCTTCTTTCTTCAAATAATTGAAGATTACAATTTCATCAATTCTATTTAAAAATTCCGGCCTAAACTGGTCTTTTAAAGAATTCATTATTTTGTCTTTTATTGATTCTCTTTCGGCAACATCTTCTTTGGTATTAAAACCAATCGAAGACATTCTATTTATAAAATCAGAACCGACATTTGAAGTCATAATTATAATTGTATTTTTGAAAGAAACCATTCTGCCCTTGGAATCTGTAAGCCGTCCGTCTTCAAAAATCTGAAGCAAAATATTAAATACTTCAGGGTGCGCCTTCTCAATTTCGTCCAGCAAAATAACAGAATACGGCCTTCTTCTGACTTTTTCTGTAAGCTGTCCGGCCTCTTCATAGCCGACATATCCCGGAGGCGAACCGATAATTTTAGAAACAGTATGACGCTCCATATATTCTGACATATCCAGTCTTATCATGGCTTTTTCATCGTCAAATAAAAATTCAGCCAAAGCTCGGGCGGTTTCAGTTTTGCCAACTCCCGTCGGACCCAAAAATAAAAATGAACCCAATGGTTTGTTTTCTTCAGAAATACCGGCTCTCGCCCTTTTTATCGCCCTTGATATGGCCGAAATAGCTTCTTGCTGGCCAATAACTCTTCTATTCAAAGTGTTCTCCATTGTTTCTAATTTTTGGGCTTCTTCTGTAATTAATCTTGTGACAGGAATGCCGGTCCAGCGCGAAACAACTCTGGCAACTTCTTCTTCGGTGACTTCTTCTGTCAAAAAGTGATGGGTTTTTTGGAGCTTAACTAATTTTTGCTCAACTGCTCTTTGTTCTTTCAAAAGCGTCGGAATTTTGCCATATTTTATTTCGGCCACTTTCTCCAAGTCGGCTTCTCTTTGGGCAATTTCTGTTTGGTAAGAAAGTTCATCAATCTTTTTTCTGATATCTTTTATTTTATTAATCAATGATTTTTCTGCGTCCCATTTTGCCCGAAGAGCTTTTGTTTTTTCTTTTAAATCAGCCAACTCTCTGGCAATCGCCTTCAATCTTTTTTCAGAACCTTTCTCTTTTTTTAGGGCCTGTTTTTCTATTTCAAACTTTGTGATTTCTTCCTCAAATTTTTCCAGTTCCTGTGGTTCCGATTCAATTTCCAATCTTAAAGCCGAAGCCGCCTCGTCCATTAAGTCAACTGCTTTGTCGGGCAAAAATCTGTCGGAAATATAGCGGTTGCTTAATTCAACAGCCGCCTTGATAGCAGAATCTTTAATTCTAACTCCATGGTGAACTTCATATTTTTCTTTAATGCCCCTCAATATTGCAGTCGCGTCTTCAGCCGAAGGTTCTTGCACATAAATCGGCTGAAATCTTCTTTCCAGGGCCGGATCTCTTTCAATATATTTTTGATACTCTTTTAAAGTTGTGGCTCCGATTGTTCTTAATTCTCCGCGGGCAAGCGCTGGCTTCAATAAATTTGAAGCGTCAATTGCGCCCTCGGCCGCTCCCGCTCCAACCAAAGTATGAAGCTCATCAATAAACAAAATATATCGGCCATCGGCGCGATTGATTTCTTTTAACAAAGCTTTTATTCTTGTTTCAAATTCCCCTCTGTATTTTGTGCCAGCTATTATCAACCCCAAATCCAGAGAAATTACTTCTTTGTTTTTTAAAAACTCCGGCACATTTCCTCTGGCAATTCTTTGGGCGAATCCTTCCACGATTGCTGTTTTTCCAACTCCGGCTTCTCCAATCAGCACAGGATTATTTTTAGTTCTGCGTGAAATAATTTGCATCACTCTTCTAATTTCATTATCTCTGCCAACTATCGGGTCAATTTTTCCGGCGGACGCCAGATTGGTCAAATTTCTGGTATATTTTTCAATCACTTGATATTTTGATTCCGGTTCCGGGTCTGTAATTTTTTGTCCGCCTCTGATTTGCGAAAGAATTTTTAAAATTTGCTCATAATCAAGCTTTGAAGTTTTTAAATTATTTGAATTTTCTATAGAACCGAAAAAAGTAACTTTTTCTAAAATATCGCGAGCGCCCGATTTGGTGTCTATCAATGCCAAAAAGAAATGCTCCACAGAAATAAATTCGTCTCCCATTTTCATGGCTTCCTGGCGGGCTCTGTCTAAAACTTTTGCCATATCCTGCGTTAAATAAAATTGACCCAAAACAGTTGGGGCCGCAATTATCGGAATTTTTGTAATTTGTGTTTCAATTTTCTTTTTTAAATTATCAATATCAACTCCTAATTTTTGAAGTATGGTCAAAATCACAGATCCATCCTGCAAAAGCAAAGAAAAAAGCAGGTGCAGAGCGTCTATTTGCTGCTGTCCCTTTTCTTGGGCCAGTTGTTGAGCCGACATTATGGCGTCCTGGGCTTTATTTGTGAAATTAGTTCCTCCATTCATAGTTTAGTATTTTGTAATGTCATTTTAAACCAAAACTCGACGAAAATCAAGCTGTTTTAAATTAACAAAAAACACAATAAAAAAAGCGAGGATTGCTCCCCGCTTATGTGTCTCTATTTTGAGACTTTTGAAACTGCGATGCGACACCGCAGCTCTATGTGTTTTTCTATGATTTTGGCGGTTTTGGTTCTTCTGTCTTCGCTGACTCCAAACGTATTATCAATCGGGTCTAAGTTATTGATAACATCCAATAAAGAATCACCAATCGCTTAAATCCGGAGAAAACTCCGCATATGCTTGACATCGCCTTGTCTATATGCTATAATTAAAGTATGGTTGAACTTTACAATTTTGGTTACTGAATCTCTAACTTGAAAGGAGAATGCCATGGGAAAATTGTTGATACTATCAAGTGTTTTTCCGAGTTTGAGCCTTTTCTTGCTCGGAGCTTTGACGGGAATGTGTATGAATTCCCAAAACAGGCTGCTGAAAGCCATTGGAACAGCGCTTGTGGTTGTTTCGTGCATGTGGCTGTTTCACGCAATCTTGCTGGACATAGTTTCACACGAAAGCAACGCGAGTATCACAACTCCACAAATCCAAGTTCTTGAGAAACCGAAACTTTACGGTTGTCCGATTAACTACAACGACCTTCCCGACGGCAGTTACTGGCGGATGGAGGAAGAAGAATGCTTCGCCTTTGTTCAGCGCGAACAGCGCGAAGACGAAAATCCTTTTGAAGGAGGCGTTATCGCAGTCTGCTCCGACGAAAAAATTCCTTGGCATTTCGCAATTGCGAAAATTACCGAGGAAATGAAAAAAGAGATTAAAAAGATCGAAAAAATTAATTCGGTCAAAGGTCCTCTTGCGAGGACAACGCCATAACCAAAAGGCCTCACGGGGAACGGCCTAGTAGTTCCCCTCTTTTTTTCAAGTCATCCTTGGAGGTGGCTTGAAAGAAGGATTCCGATAGGATTGGAAACATTTTTTAGGAGAATGGCGATGAACGAACGAGTAAGAAATGTGTTGGAAATGATGAGAAAAAAAACTCAGGCTACAGTTGATGCCGCCCACGAAAAAACCACGGCGACACAGATGAATCAGCCAGAACCTCGCCAACCGGCGTCTTATCAAATCATCTTTTCTAGAACAACGCCAACCAACACCAGGCGCTCTAATCGTCGTAGACTCCAAGAGGTGATGCTAACCTGAATTGGCATCACAGGTCTGCGTTAGAACGCAAGACAAAGCAGGTTTGCTTA
>CAYXRV010000005.1:11504-11815 GCA_964466215.1 uncultured Candidatus Saccharibacteria bacterium | reverse complement strand
TTAAGGAAATTTTTTGCTCAAAACCAGGTTTTCGGGCTTTTAAATATATTCTCCGGAGGCGCTTTAAGCAATTTTTCTATTGTTCTGCTCGGACTCGGACCCTATATTACTTCCACAATTATATTCCAGCTTTTAACAATGATTTTTCCAGCTCTGGAAAGATTATATAAAGAGGAAGGCGAAGCCGGACGCCAAAAATTCAATCAATACGCAAGATTATTAACAATTCCTTTGGCTATTTTTGAAGGTTATGGAATGCTGACTTTATTCCAAAGGCAGGGGGTCATATCTCACTTGGCGCCGCTTACGCT
>CAYXRV010000005.1:0-11494 GCA_964466215.1 uncultured Candidatus Saccharibacteria bacterium | reverse complement strand
GGAGAAATTATTTCAGAGCAAGGAATGGGCAACGGAATTTCCCTTTTGATTTTTGCAGGTATTGTCGCTCGATTACCGATTAATATTTTTGAAACTTTTGTAAGTTGGGACCCGTCCAAAATCCCTTCTTATATTTTATTCTTCGCTTTATCTGTGGTAATTATTGCCGGAGTGGTCTTGATTACAGAAGCCCGCAGAAATATTCCAGTTTCTTACGCAAAAAGAGTGAGGGGCATGAAAATGTACGGAGGAGTTTCAACTTATTTGCCCTTGAATGTTAATCCAGCCGGAGTTATTCCTATTATTTTTGCTCTCTCCATACTTTTATTTCCGGGCATGATAGCCGGATTTTTGGGAGGAAATCCGGGGTTTGTCGGCACTGCCGCAAATGCCGTGAGCGCATTTTTTAATAATGTTTGGGTGCACGGAGTATTATATTTTTTATTGGTTATTTTATTTACTTATTTTTATACAGCGGTTACATTCGACCCAAAAACAATCTCAGAAAACTTGCAAAAAATGGGCGGGTTTATTCCCGGAGTAAGGCCAGGCAAATCCACCACAGATTTTTTAAATCACATTTTAAACAGAGTTTTATTTACCGGCGCAATATCCCTGGGCTTAATTGCTATTTTGCCTTCTATCGTAGCTGGAATGACTGGAGTTACCGGATTTACCTTTTTGATTGGAGGCACATCCCTTTTGATAGTTGTAAGCGTGGTTTTAGACACTTTGCGTCAAATTAATTCTCAGCTCCAAATGAGGGAGTACGAGACATTTTAATTGATTTAGCCAGGTATTACATTAATTAAACCGTAGCATATTTTCAAAAGCTTTTATAAATATACTACTACTATTATTATGTATGGCAGTGTATGAGTATATGTAAAAAAGAATGAAACTTCCAGTTACTGACCAATTTCTTTTAGACATGGTGTATCCTTTCTTAAATGTCGCAAATAATATGGTAGATTTTTTATTGAGCGATACATACAAGCAAATTCATATATTATTTAACAACGAAAATCCAGCGCTTTAAAAATATAGGCAAGATAGCAATAAAATACAATTTAGACAGTTAATATATCATTTAAAAAAGAGTAATTATATTAAAGTAAAAAATTTAGAAAATAAAAAAGCAATTATCCTAACAAAAAAAGGATTTGATAAAGCATTAAAAGCAAGCTTTAAGATTGATAAAAAAATAGAGAGAAAAGATGGCAAATGGATTATGATTGCTTTTGATATTCCCCAGAAACATCGAAAGGCAAGAGAATTACTTAGGAGTATTTTGGAAAACTTAGGTTACAAAATGTTCCAACAAAGCGTATGGGTTACTTCCTATGATGTTTCAGAAAAAACGGAAAGATTGTTGCAGGCCTATTCCCTGGATAACTATGTTAAGATATTTCTCGTTGAAAAGCTATAACCATAAACCGTATCATACTTTCCAAAGCTTTGGAAAGTATGATACGGTTGTTTAGTTGAAACTTTTAATAATTTTAAAATAAAAAAAAGCCCCGATACTTGATATCGAGGCTTGTGATTTATTCGTCTTGGCCGTCTGTCAATAGTTGATTATATTTTATATTTTTGATAAAATACCTAATATGAAAAAAGAAGTTATTATTTTATTCGGTCCTCCGGGGGCCGGAAAGGGAACTCAGGCAGAGCTTTTGTCTGATAAATTAGGTTATTACCATTTTGAGTCCAGCAAAGTAATAGAGGCATGTTTTAAAAATGAAAGTTCTGAAAAAGTTTTTACTATTGAAGGCAATGATTATAAAGTAGAGGAAGAAAAAAAGAGATGGGAACAGGGCTTGCTTAACAGTCCTCCTTTTGTGGTTTTTTTGATGGCAGAAAAAATAAAAGAATTGGCCGAAAATCAAAAATCAATTATATTCTCAGGTTCTCCAAGAACCGTTTATGAAGCAGAAAAAGAAATTCCTTTATTAAAAGAACTCTATGGAGCAGAATTCATAAAATTTGTTTTGCTTGAAATAACAGCCGAAACAACAATTTTCAGAAATTCTCACAGAAGAATTTGCGAGCTAATCCGCCATTCAATTCTGTTTGACAAAGAAACAGAACAATTAACCAGGTGTCCGTTAGACGGGTCCAACCTCGTAAGAAGAAAAGGGCTTGACGACCCGGAAGTTATAAAAAAACGTCTGGAAATTTTTACAGAGCAAACTTTTCCGGTTTTAGAACGCGCTGAAAAAGAAGGATTGGTTATTAATAAAGTTAATGGAGAGCAAACAGTTTCAGATGTGTTTGACGATGTTTTAAAAGCAGTGAAATGATTAAATTAAAATCAAAAGAAGAAATTCAAATAATGGCTGAAGGCGGTAGAATTCTGGCAACTGTTTTAAAACAAATAGAGAAAATGGTAAAGCCTGGTATTTCTACCTTAGAATTAGACAGGGCCACAGAGGCTCTTATTTTAAAACACGGAGCTATCCCTGCTTTTAAAGGCTATGAAGGATTTCCTTATTCTTTATGCGCTTCAGTAAACGAAATAATAGTTCATGGTTTTCCTTCTGCAAGAATTTTAAAAGAAGGGGATATTATCGGATTAGATTTGGGCGTTTTACACAAGGGGTACAATACCGATATGGCGGTTACGGTTCCTGTCGGTAATATTTCTTTTGAGGCCAAAAGACTGATAATGGTTACGAAAAAAGCCCTCAAAAGAGGCATTAAAAAAGTCAGGGCGGGAGTTGCTATTGGAGATGTTGGCAACACAATCCAAAGATATGTTGAAGACCAGGGGCTGGGCGTTGTTCACGACCTTTGCGGACATGGCATTGGCAAAGATGTTCATGAAGACCCCAGAATTCCAAATTTTGGAGTAAGACACAAAGGAGAAGTGCTGGAAGAAGGGATGGTCATTTGCATAGAACCTATGGTAACAATAGGCGATTGGCGTATTAAAATAGCAAAAGACGGCTATGGATATGCGACCAAAGACGGCTCTCTTGGGGCTCATTTTGAACACACAATGGCGGTTACTAAAGACGGAGCGAGAGTTCTGACCGAGCTGTAAGGTTTCAAATTTTTTGTGCTATAATAATTATATGAAAAATCTCATTGTGGTAAACTGGAAAATGAATCCCGCAAGTCAAAAAGAGGCTAAAATTCTTTTTGATAAAGTTAAGAAGCAGGTGAAAATAAAAAAAACAGAGGTGGTTGTTTGTCCGCCTTTTATTTATTTGTCATCGCTAATTTCTATCAAGGGAGGATTAATTATGGGCGCTCAAAATTGTTTTTGGGAAGAAAAAGGAGCTTTTACCGGAGAAATTTCTGCTTTACAACTCCGCAATTTAAAGGTTGGATATGTGATAATTGGCCATTCAGAGCGCAGAAAATATTTTAATGAAACAGATGACCAGATTAATAAAAAGATTAAAAAAGCCTTAGCGGTAAAATTGAAAATAATTTTATGTGTCGGGGAGACTAAGGGAGAACGGGAAAACGGCAAAAAGTCGGAAGTTTTAGAAAAACAGATTACGGAAAATTTAAAAAATATTTCCGTCAAAGAAATGAATAATATTGTTATTGCCTACGAACCGGTTTGGGCAATTGGAACCGGCAACAACTGTTCTGTAGACGAAACAATGAGTTCTATTTTATTTATAAGAAAAGTCATTTGGAAATTATACAACAGAGAAATCGCCGATAATATGAAGATTCTTTATGGCGGAAGCGTGAAAAGCGATAATTCATTTCTTTATACTAAAAAGTCGGGAGCCAACGGACTTTTGGTTGGCGGCGCTTCTCTTGACGCGGAAGAATTTGCAAAAATTGTCAAATCTGCGGAATAATAAAAAAATGATGAATGACGAAATCATAAATAACGGACATTTTTACAGCCCCAGCAAAGGTAATTTGGAATTTGAAAATGTTATCAAAGAAATTTATAATTATATCCAAGAGAAGCCGGAATTTTTTTATGATATTATTGTGGGGTGCGATTCTCCTTCTTCCGACAAGCCGTTTTTTCCAATAGCCATTGTTGTGCTAAGAACCGGCTCCGGCGGCAGATTCTTTTTAAAAAAAATGCATTATCCGGATTCTTTTTTAAAAAGATTCGCAAATATTAACTGGAAAAACAGAATTCTGCAAGAAGTTTATTTATCTTGCGAGTTGGCATTATCTTTAAGAGAAACTTTAGAAAAAGAATTTGGCAAAGCTACGCCAACTTTTAATTATCAATTTCAATATATACACGCCGATGTGGGGGAGCGAGGTAAAACAAAAGAAATGGTAAAAGAGGTGGTAGGATTAATAAGAAGTAATGGATTTGAGCCAAGAATAAAACCGCAGTCGTTTGCGGCATCGGTTGTGGCCGACAGATATACATAGCGCAAAATATATCAATGCAATCAGACGAATTACGCCAGAAATTTTTGGATTTTTTTGAAAAAAATGGGCACAAAATAGTGCCTTCTTCGTCTTTATTGCCATCGGACCCGTCTGTTTTATTTACAACCGCTGGAATGCAACAGTTTAAACCATATTATTTAGGAGAAGAATCTCCTTATGGTAAAAATGTTGTGTCTTGTCAAAAATGCATAAGAACATCGGATATTGATGAGGTAGGCGATAAAAGGCATCTGACATTTTTTGAAATGTTGGGCAACTTTTCTTTTGGAGGATATTTTAAAGAAGAGGCGATAAAATTGGCATATAAATTTATTGTTGAAGAATTGGGTTTGGAAATTGATTATGTGACAATATTCAGCCCAGATAAAGTAGAAAAGGGGGATTGGCGAAAGGGCGTGGCGGAGGATAAAGAATCTTATGATATCTGGAAAAAAATAGGAGTTCCAGAAAATAAAATTAGAAAAGAAGGAGTTGATAATTTCTGGGGGCCAACAGGAGAGGAAGGTCCTTGCGGGCCAACAACAGAAATTTATGTTGCTGGCATTGAAATATGGAACATAGTTTTTAACGAATTTTTTTGCGATAAAGATAAGAATTTGGAGAAATTAAAAACTCCGGGCGTTGATACTGGAATGGGTTTGGAAAGATTGGCAATGGTCGTGCAGGGCAAAGAAACAGTTTTTGAAACTGATTTGTTTGAAAATTTATTTAAATTAATACCAATCAAAGCTGATTTAGATGAAAGAAAAAAAAGAATTATTGTTGACCATATTAGAGCAATAGCGTTTCTAATTTCTGATGGAATAAAACCTTCAAATAAAGACCGAGGATATGTTTTAAGACGTTTAATAAGAAGAGTCATAGGATATGAATATATTAATTTTACATATTTAATAGCTACGGAAACAGCATTTTCTGAAAACCTACTAGAGGAAATTTGTAAACAATATACTCAATTAAATTGGAATTTAATATATGGCGAATTCTCGAAGGAAAGACATAAATTTTTAAAAACTATTAAATCTGGTATTCAAGAATATTTAAAAATAAGAGGCAATGGGGAAATTGATACAAAATCTGCTTTTTTTCTTTACCAGAGCTTTGGTTTGCCTTTTGATATAATAAAGGAGTTAGATCCTAATAAAACTAAAAATCTAAATCAAAAAGAATTTAATGAAGAATTAAAAAAACACCAAGAACTTTCAATGACCGCTTCTGCCGGGATGTTTAAAGGGGGATTAGTAGACCATAACCCGGAAACTATAAAATTGCATACAGCGCATCATTTGCTTTTGGCCGCTTTGCAGGAAGTTTTTGGGAAAACAGTAAAACAAAAAGGAAGCAATATAACTTCAGAGCGCTTAAGACTTGATTTTTCTTTTGACAGAAAGCTTGCAGATGAAGAGAAAAATAAAATTGAAAATATGGTAAATGAAAAAATTAAAGAAGGATTTTTGGTGGTGAAAAAAGAAATGCCGAAAGAAGAAGCCGAAAAAATTGGAGCTGAAATGGAATTTGGTGTAAAATACGGTAATACGGTGTCGGTGTATTTTATTGAGGACAAGGAAGGAAATATTTTTAGCAAAGAGTTCTGCGGAGGTCCTCATGTTGCAAATACTTCCGAATTGGGAAAATTCAAAATTATAAAAGAGGAATCTTTGGGTTCTGGAGTAAGAAGAATCAGGGCAACACTAGAGTAATAGTTTAACTTATTTTATTTTAAAATAATTATGGCAAAAAAAATATTTGATATTTTACCACCTAAAACCGCCCATAAAGTGGAAATAGAAATAAAATCTTCTGAAACAGAAGAAAAAAAACACGCCAAGAGCCGTGTTCACAAAGAACCTCACCATAAAGAAATTAATCATACAGAACATCACAAGGAAACAGATTCTAAAAAGAAAAGACAGTTTCCCTTAAAAGAGGTTTTGGCCGGAGCTGGTGTTCTGCTTTTGGTGTTGTGTGGTTTTTTGTATTTTAAATTACAAAAAGCCAGCGTGGAAATTTGGCCAAAAACAGAAGTATTAAACTTTAAAGAACAAGTGATGGCAGACGGCTCTGTAGATGCAGTCAATTTAAGCAGTAAAATTATACCAGCCCAATATCTCCAAGAAGAAAAAGATCTTTCGCAGGAATTTCCGTCAACTGGCAGTGCCTCCAATGACGGCAAGGCAGAGGGTACAATTGTAATTTATAATAAATATAGTCCAGCCGAAGCAATGACCCTAAAACCGGGAACACATTTTTTATCTGATTCGGGAAAATATTTTATAACTTTGCAAAAAGTCATTGTTCCCGCGGCAAAAAAACAAAATAATAAAACTGTTCCAGGGTCAATAGAAGTAAAAGTTCAAGCCACCGAATCAGGAGAAGGATTCAATATAAAACCGGCCAAGTTCTCGGTGCCAAAATTGGTTGGCACATCTTATTACTACAGCATTTATGCTGAATCGTCCCAATCTATGACAGGCGGATTTTCGGGTTCGGTGAAAAAAGTTACAGACGACGATATTAAAACCGCAAAAGATGTACTGCAAAAAAAGCTTTCAGATAATGTCCAGGAAGCCTTAAGAAATAAAATCGGCGCAGATTATATTTTATTAGACAGCGCTATTTCTACAGAGATTACAGAATCTTCTTCTGCCGTAAAAGCGGGAGCCATAGTAGGCAAATTTAACTATAAAGCTAAGGCCAAGGCGGCTGCGCTAGTTTTTAAAAAATCAGATTTGGAAAGTTTTATTAAAGAATATATTGACTCCAATATATCTGTTTCAAAAGTTTTATTGGAGAATAGCCTAACTCTAAAATATAGCCCGGAAACAGTAGACATTAAGGATAAAAAAACAGTGGTTAATTTGGACTTTTCTATTAAGACATATCAAGCAATTGATAAAAATGATTTAATTTCTTTATTTAGAGAAAAGTCAGTTAGTGAAATAAAGGAGCTCGTGAACAACAGGCTGGGAAACAATTTGGACCAGGTTCAAGTAAAGTTGTGGCCATTCTGGACAACAAAGGCCCCAAAAGATAAAAATAGAATTGAAGTTGATTTAAAATTTGAACAATAAGCCTATTGACTAAAACAAGCTAATTTGTTAGTATTACAAATTATAATGGTCACAAACGAAGACAATAAAGATTCAAAAAAGGTTATTAAACGGGAGGGCAGAGTAATGGAGGCTTTACCGAATGCCTTTTTTAAGGTAGTATTAGATGACGGAAAAGAAGTAATGGGTTTTTTATCTGGCAAAATGAGACTCAATAGAATTACTATTTTGCCTGGAGATAAGGTGACATTGGAAATGAGTCCTTACGACGATAGTAAGGGTAGAATAGTTTATAGATTAAAGTAAAAAATAAAAAACATATAAGCATTGTAATAATGCTTATATTTCTTTTTTTAAAAAACAAAATGAAGGTAAGACCATCGGTTAAAAAAATTTGTAAAGATTGCGAGATCGTTAAAAGAGAGGGTCGTATTTATGTTATTTGCAAAAAAAATCCAAAGCATAAACAACGCCAAGGATAAAATATTTTTATAAAAATGCCAAGAATTGCAGGAGTGAATATTCCTGAAAACAAAAGAATAGAGATAGCGTTAACTTATATCTACGGAGTAGGCAGGTCTTTGAGCACAAAAATTTTGAGCATAGCAAAGATTGATATAAATAAAAAATCACAAGATTTAACTCAGGAGGAAGTTAACACTCTAAAAGATATTATTGAAAAAAATCATAAAATTGAAGGAGATTTGAGAAGGCAGATTATGATTAATATTAAAAGACTAAAAGATGTCGGGTCTTTCAGGGGGTCGCGCCATGCCAAAGGATTGCCCGCAAGAGGCCAGAGAACAAAAACTAATAACAGAACCGTAAGAGGCAACGTCAGAAAAACAATGGGGTCTGGAAGAAAGCCAGCAGCCGCTCCAACTTAATTATAAAAAAATCGAATGGGAAAAAAACATATTATAGAATCTAATCAAGAAGAATTGATTAAAGAAAACGAAAAGATTGATAGTACTCTTAAAAAAGAGGTAAAAGTACGGTCATCGGCAGATAAAGTTTTTGAAGGAAATATATTCGTCTCTTCTTCTTATAACAATACTTTAATAACTCTTACCAATGCCAAGGGGCAGGTTTTGGCTTGGAAGTCGGCTGGGTCGGTTGGTTTTAAGGGAGCAAAAAAAGCTACTTCTTTTGCCGCTTCCAGAGTAGCAGAAGCAATTTCTAACATTTGTAAAAAAATGGGCATAGAAAAACTTAATATTTTTATAAAAGGAATAGGAGCCGGCAGAGAATCAGCAGTAAGAACTTTTGTGGCGCAAGGATTAAATGTCGTTTCTATTAAAGATGTAACGCCAATTCCTCATAATGGATGCAGGCCTAAAAAAATAAGAAGAGTATAGTATGCAAACAGTAAAACCCGACAATCCAAATCCGTCAGCTCCTCAAATGATGCCTCAGAGAAAGAGAAGAGGCGGTACTCCTTCGGAGTATAAAAAGTCATTGCAGGAAAAACAAATACTTAAAAGATGGTATGGTCTTTCAGAGCGCCAATTTAAAAAATATGTCAAAGAAACATTGTCGAGAATGGGTAGAGTTGAAGACGTAGCCAATGAACTTATCAGAAGAATAGAAAAAAGATTAGACAACGCCGTTTTTCGTTTGGGACTTGCTTCGTCGCGCGCGCATGCAAGACAGCTTGTCGCCCACGGGATTTTTTTAGTAAATGGCAAACCAGTTAATATCCCATCTTTTGAATTAAAGACAGGAGATATTATTGCCATTAAAGAATCCAAGAAATCAAAGCCAGTTTTTAAAGACTTAACCGAATTATTGAAAAGAAAAGATATTCCTTCTTGGTTAAGTTTAAATAAAGATAAATTTGAAGGAAAAACTATTGGAGAACCTTCTTTGCCAGAAGTAAGCCCTCCGGCAGAAATCTCTTTAATCTTTGAGTTTTATTCACGTTAATTAAAAAAATAAAAATTATGATTCCTCTTCCATCACCTATCAAAATAATTCAAAAAAACAAGAACCAGGCCCGCTTTGAAATAGAGGGTTTATATCCTGGCTATGGCACAACTGTGGGCAATTCTTTAAGAAGAGTTTTATTATCGTCTTTGCCCGGAGTTGCCGTCACAGAAGTAAGAATTAAAGGAGCCCCGCATGAATTTTCTACGGTTGCGGGAGTTTTGGAAGACACCATAATGATACTTTTAAATATAAAGAATCTAAGATTTAAAATTTACGAAGGCGATTTGCAAAAAATTCAGCTAAAAGTTAAGGGAGAAAAAGACGTTAAAGGTTCTGATTTTAAACTTTCTCCGCAAATAGAACTCGCTAATCCAGAAACACATATTGCAACCGTAACAGATAAAAAAACAGAACTTGAAATAGAAATTCAAATTGAAAAGGGGATTGGATACGAGCCAAAAGACCGCAGAAAAATTAAAAAAGCAGAAATAGGAACAATTTATTTGGACGCCATTTATACTCCTATTAAAAATGTAAATTTGGAAGTTGAAAATATGAGAGTGGGCGATAGAACAGATTTTGATAAATTAAATTTAGAAGTGGAAACAGACGGCACAATTACTCCGGAGGAAGCATTTTTTGAGGCTTGCGATATATTAATGCAACACTTTAATATAATTTCCGAGGCAAAAGCTTCGCCAAAACCAAAACAAGAAGAGAAAGAAATTACAAAAAAAACAAAAGTAAAAGTTAAAAAAGAAAAAGTAGTTAAAAAGAAAAAAAAGTAACAAACCATGAGAAAGCGGAACAAGGGTAGAATGTTATCAAGGAATAAAGGCCAGAGAGAAGCGCTCTTAAAATCATTAATGAGTGGTCTTTTTTTACACGAAAAAATTAAAACAACCGAAGCTAAAGCAAAAGAATTAAGGGTTGTTGCAGAAAAATCTATTACCAGAGCAAGGCAAAATACAGTATTTAGCCGCAGAATGTTGGCAAAAACTTTGGCTCCTCAGATTGTTAAAAAATTAGTAAACGAAATAGCTCCAAAATATAAAACAAGAACAGGCGGTTATACAAGAATTATAAAATTAGGTCCAAGAAAATCAGATTCAGCAAAGATGGTAATAATAGAATTGGTTAAATAAAAATATGGAATTTATAAAAAGAGAAAATCATATAATTGATGCAGAAGGAAAAGTTTTGGGCAGACTGTCTGCTCAAATAGCTGTTTTATTGAGAGGCAAACATAAGACCGATTTTGCGCCGTATAAAGATATTGGTGATTTCGTTACTATAAAAAATGTTGAAAAAATAAAATTTACCGGCAAAAAATTCAGAGACAAAATTTATTACCGCCACACAGGTTATTTGGGAGGATTAAAAAAAGCCACATTAGAAAATGTTTACGAAAAAAGCCCTTCGGAAGTTTTAAGGAGAGCGGTTTTCGGAATGTTGACGAAGAATAAATTAAGAGCCATACAAATTAAAAGATTAAAGTTCGAAAAATAGGAATATGCCAAAAACTAAAACAACAAAATCTGCGCCAAAACAAGCAGAAATAGTTAAAGAAGTTATAGAACCAATAAAAACAATGCCCGTGTTTAATGGCTCTGTTTTAAGTAGCACAGAAGAAGACGATGACTTTTCTTCAGAAGATTTTAAAATAGAAAGCGACTTGGCCTCAAAGCCAGATCGTTATTTTGAGGCAATTGGTCGCAGAAAAACGGCAGTGGCTCGTGTAAGACTTTTCACAAGAGGAGAGAAAGCTTTTTTGGTTAACGGCAAGCCTTATCAGGAATATTTTATTTTAGCAGAAGACCAAGAAATAGCCACTTCATCTATGAAAAAAATGAAATGTCTTGATAAATTCAGAGTTTCTATAATAGTAAAGGGCGGAGGCCATCATGCTCAGGCAGAAGCAGTAAGGCACGGAACAGCCAGAGTTTTGGTTGATTTCAATAATAATTTTAGAAAGAGATTAAGAAAAGCGGGATTCTTAACTCGCGACCCAAGAATGAGAGAAAGAAAGAAGTTTGGATTAAAGCGCGCAAGAAAATCACCTCAATGGTCAAAACGTTAGTTTTGAACACTGAGGTAAAAAGGGGGTCGGGGAAATTGGGTATTTCCCC
>CAYXRV010000004.1:279-12664 GCA_964466215.1 uncultured Candidatus Saccharibacteria bacterium | reverse complement strand
AGGTGGAGTTGTCCCGCATCCATACAACGCATTCAATTTTTTCCTTGTAATCGGACCGACATATCCTGTCTGTAAAATCCCGTATTTTGTTTGGAATTTTACAATCGCGCCAGCCACTATTTCATTATACTCTGTTGGCAAGTTAAGACTTGTATCAATTATGTTTTCTTTACCATCTAAAACTGTAAGCAGGGCTTTTAAATCTGACTCCGACGGCACAGTGCCTACTCCCATATTTGTATTAAAAGTATGGCACCAAGCTGTGGTCGTGGTTTGTTGCGATTGGAGTTGGGCTAATTGCGCCTGCAAAGCCTTAATTTGCTCCATCAGAGCTTGTATTTGGCTTGAAACATCGGCGGCTTTAGCATTGCCCGCAAAACTAAAAACAGCTAAAAGCGCTAAACCTAAAACGATATTTTTATAACTCATAATTTTTTTCTTGTTGAAAAACAAGATATTTAATTATTATTTAATTTTATATTACTTCATAATACCCCCCCCCAACACCGTGTCAATACTATTTAAAATGTTTTAATAATTCTTCAACTGAATTTGTGTTTATAATATCTTCTTTTTCCGCCCAGCCCCTTCTTGCCTGCGAAACTCCGTATTCCATAAGATTTAATTGGTCTTGGTGGTGCGAGTCGGTGTTAATTATCATTTTGACTCCTTCGGCCTTTGCTCTCCTGATATAAAAACCATTTAAATCCAGCCTGTATGGCGAAGAATTAATTTCTAAAATTGTGCCGGTTTCTTTAGCAATTTTTAAAATTTTATCAAAATCAATTTTATACTCGTCTCTTTTGCCAATCAATCTTCCCGTTGGGTGGGAAATAATATCAACATTTGGATTTCTCATGGCCTTGGTTAATCTTGCCATCATTTCGGGTTTTCCCATTTTCAAACTTGAATGGACTCCGGCAATCACATAATCTAATTTTTCCAAAACCTCGTCTTTAATATCAATTGAGCCGTCGTTTAAAATATTTGCTTCGCAACCGTGCAATATACGAAATTTCAAACCTTGTTTTTCAAACTTTTTGTTTATTTTTTCTATTTCTTTTTTTTGGCTTAATAATTGTTTTTCGTTTAAACCATTTTCAATTCTTAAAAATTTCGTGTGGTCTGAAATGCCAATATATTCATAGCCCCGAGCCATTGCCGCTTTGAGCATTTGGTCTATTGAATTTTTTCCGCCATCCCAATTTGAATGGCAGTGCAAGTCGCCTTTAATATCTTTTAGTTCAACTAATTTCGGCAGCTTTCCCCGCAAAGCGGCCTCAATTTCACCTTCGTTTTCTCTTATTTCGGGAGCTATCCAATCAAGCCCAATAGCCTTGTAAACTTCTTCTTCCGTGGCGCCCGCAATCATTTTTAAACCGCTAAACACTCCATACTCGCTAAGCTTTAAGCCCTTATCAATAGCAATTTTTCTGGTAATAATATTGTGCTCTTTTGACCCCGTAAAATACTGAAGAGCCGAACCATAGCTCTTTTGAGGAACTATTCTTAAATCCATATCAAAACCGTCTTTCATATGAACCGAAGCCTTTGTTCCTCCCTTACCCCAAATTTTTTCAACACCGGGCAAAGAAACAAAAAAATTCATTACTTTTTTAGGATTTTTAGAAACTACCAAAATATCGCAATCGCCAATTGTTTCTCTTTTCCTTCTCAAAGAACCCGCCAAACTGATTTTCTCCACCTCTTTTAAATTTTTTAATTTTTCTAAAACTTCTTTGGCAATTGGCATTATATCTCCCAATAAAAATCTGCCCTTGCTCCTTTTTAAAAATTCTATGCCTTGCAAAATATTATCTTCTGTTTTTTTGCCAAAACCAAAAAGAGGAGCTATTTGGTGTTTTTTTGCCGCTTTTTCTAAATCTTTTAAATTTTTAATGCCTAATTTCTGATAAAGAATTTTTGCCTTTCTCGGTCCCAGTCCTTCAACTTTAGACATTTCGTCTATGTTTATAGGCAACTTCTTTTTTAATTCTTCGTAAACTTTTATTTTTCCCGATTTTAGATATTCCTCAATATGGTCTGAAATATTTTTACCAATTCCAGGTATTTCCATTAATGCATTTCGACCGCCTTTGTTGTAAATTTCTCCGACATCTTTCTCTGTCGCTTCCAAAGAATTTCCCGCCTTTTCGTACGCATAAGGCTTAAACGCCACCTTGTCCATTTCCAAATATTTTGCTATGTCATAAAAAATTTTCGCTATTTCTCTGTTTCTCATTATGTTCTCATTACGGCTCAACAATTGATTTTATAGGAACAATAAAACCGTCTTTGTCTCTCACAAAAACATTATCTTTAATAAATAACAACAAAACTGCGGAAAATATCGTAAATAAGCTTACAAAAATAAAAAGTATATTAAAACCAAAAATACCGGCAATAATTCCACCTATTCCTCCCGCAATACCAGCTCCTGCTCCTATGGACGTAGTTTCCACGCTCCACTCAAAAGCTTCCTTTCCTTTATCTATGTGGCGCGTAAAAATAGCCAGCCAAGAAGGCAGAGTCATAGCCATACCAATGGCGTGAATAACTTGAAAAAAATAAATATGCCATGGCGCAGAAGAAAAAAGATATCCAATAGGGACTAATCCGGTTATAAATGTGCCAGTCACCATAAACCAAAAATCATCTTTCTCTCCATGCTTTTTATCAAGAAAACGACCGATTGGTATTTCAAAAATAGACTTTGTCAACCAATAAAAAAGAGCGGCAAATCCGGCGACTCTGGTTGCTTCTGAAATATCCTGTGTAGCAATATTTTTTAAAATGAATATTGCAAACACCGGAGATAAAAGCCCCCAGCCTAAATTCAAAAAGAAATCGCTTGTTATTAATACCTTGGTGGCTTTATTAATTATTCTTGGCATATTTCTATATTAGCATTGTATTTAATAAAAAACAGCCCTATTATGGCTGAGCCGTTCTTAAAAATTAGATAAATTATTTATATTATTTTAAGATGATAAATATTTTATTTTTTTAATTTTGTATTTTGTTTTAATGGGCGAAAAAACAATAACTTCCTCGCCGACTTTGTGACCCATCAGCGCCCTCCCGACAGGAGACTCATTGCTAATTTTTCCCAAAGAAGGGTTGGCCTCAAGCGTTCCTGTAATGACAAATTCATCTTTTCCTCCGTCGATGCTTACTAAAACTTTGGCGCCTAATCCAATTATATTTTTATTTTGCTTTGAGGGACTCTTTATTAATTCGTGATTATGTAAAATATTTTCTAACTCCGTGATTCTTGACCTCAAAAAACTCATATCTTCCTGAAAACTAATAAACTCTGGATTTAGATCTTCAGATTCAAGAACTTTGGGAGCCTCTTCTTCTGTCGTTTTGCTTCTCTCAAAAACAACTAATCCCTCGTATTCTTTTTCCAACTCTTTTAATTTTTGCTTTGTCAGATAAAACTTTTTTTCTTCCATAGATTTTATATAAAAAATTCTAATCTATGCTTGTATTATGCTATTCCTTAAAATATAAATTGTCAATCCGTCATTATATCACGTACGATAAATAAAAAAAATCCGCCTGCGCTTTAGGCGGAATGTGTTGTGATTAGACAGAAGATTTTGGCAAATTAATTGCTTTTTTTACAGAAACGATTCCTATATTTTCACTTTTTAAGACGCCCGCATAATGCCTGACATCTAATTGATTTAAAGGACCGTTTAACTTTTTAGAGAAAAATCCAACGAGCAAACGATTGCCCATAAAAACATTTTGAGAAAACGGATAATAACCTTTAAAAAGATGCTTGTGGTAAATCAAGTAATAAGATAATGCAATATAAAAAATTTCATGCGCTTCTGGTATTCCTTCATCAATACCGAGTAAATTTTTTGCTTCGTCGTATGGTTTATTCAACGATGCAGGATTTACCATTTTTTGAATAAAGTACCAAGCAGAATCTACTCTTTTTTCAGTTGCAAATCTTTCTCTAATAAACCATGCATCGCCAAAAATATCCAAATGCGGATTCGCGCTTAGCGATTTTTTATATAATTCCTCAATAGAAATAGACATTCCTCTGATAAAAATACCTTTTTGCGAATTTTCTTCTAAAAATTCTTCCGAAAAAGGGACTCTCTTGGGCTTGCCATTACTGGAATGTTTGCCTAAATGACCTTGAATCTGCGAAGCGCTAATCAAGTTTCTGCCTACAATTGCGCGAGCGCGATCAAAATCAGTAGCGTGAGAGGCGTCAACCTCCTGAATTTTTGCTATCATCTTCCGACTCCTTTTCTGAAATTTAAAAGAACTGTTCTGCTAATTTGGTTATTTTACAATATTAAAAAATAAAATCAATATTTGATTATTTTTAAAGAAGTCCTCCCTGATATGTTAAATTATAAATATCTTTATTTTTTTGAAATATTTGCTCTTTGCCTGAAAAATATTCCAAACTGCCACGACCTTCGTCTTGATATTTAAAACCTCTTTTCTCAAATTCACAACTTTTGCCAAAACGACATTCTTGCGATAGTTTTAATAATGATTCTTTTAAAAAGACTGAGATAGTTTTATCTATTTCATCGCCAAAATAATTCATCGCCCATATGGGCCTGTTATTGTGATAAACTATTTCCTGTCCAATAAACATTTTTGAACCTGTAAAAAAAATATCCCTGTAAAAATGATCCGCTTTTTCAAATTCTAATTGAATAGACCCATGGAGACGCGGGTTTGTAACCAGCCCCGAGTCTGAGGCATAAGTATTTTCTCTTGCCTCTGTTATAAATTTTTGTAATTTGTTTAAATTAATAGACTTGTCTTCTGTAAAACTATTTCTGCTAAAATCAATATTGCCCTTGGTTTCAATTATTTGTAATAAAAAATTTCCTAATTCTTTTTTATCTATTAAAAATCTTGAATATTTATCTTGTTTTTCTGGATTTACCGTGGTTTCAAATCTCAATATTGTTTTATTATTTTCTAATTTTTGAGGCTCTGCTATTTCTAAAAACATAAAAGATGGCACTATCCAAATATTGCCCACATCCTGCTTGACTTCGTCAAAATATATAAACATTGAATAAAAACCTTTATTGGAAATAAAATTGTCCTGTGAAATATCTTTTGAAATTATATCTGTCTTGCCCGGACCAACAAAAACATTAATCTGAAAAGACAATTCTTCGCTCTTGGTTTTAGGCGGAGCAGAAAAAACTCCGCCTACTTTGAAAGAAGTTTTTGTTTTTTTAATAATCTCCTGGGGCTTATACTCTCCTCTTTTTTTAACGACCAAATCCACAGACCCAGTGTTTTCTCTTGGCTTGAAGGCTATTAGTCTATCTTCTGAGCCTTTTGTAATTAAATCTATAATCCGATTTTCAATATTCTCTTCAATATTTATTCCTTTCATATAAAAAACTATGCCATTATATTTTATATACGTGATATCCTTCCCTTACTTTTTCGTCTACTTTTAAGCCCACCGAATCTCCTTTTTTAGCGGTCTTAACTTTTTTATGGTCAACTTCCATTGAGCCAACTTCCTGATTAAAATCCGTGTTTTCCCCGCCAGTGATTCTAATAGTATCTCCCTCCTTTAAAATACCAGACAAATCTATAACCGCTACGCTAATGTGTGAAAAATAATGGGTAATTTTGCCTACTAATTTGCCTTCTTCTTTGTTTTTTGTCATATTTGATTAAATTTTATTAGCTTACGACCTTTGCCTTATTCTAACAAAAAAGAAAACAAAAAACCATCAGAAGAACTTATTGTTCATTTTTCCGATGGCTTTTTGATGAAGGAGATTATGACTTTTAATGATTTAGATTTGTTTTTTAAAACTAGTTTCGGACAATGTGAAACCAAGCATATGCGCAAAACTTTTCACTAAAAATTTTTTGTCCTTGAGAATTAATCTCTCACTCCTTCGCTTTGTATTTTAAACCTCAAAATAGAATTGTCAACAGGAAATCCACACTTTATTAACAAAATTATTTAACCCTTGAGAATCTTGTAAAACCGGAGCATGGCACAATTTCTATGCCTTGTTTTTCTAATTCATCCATAAATAAATTTACTCCCAGTGAATCAGAAGACATATGGCCGGCAATAATAATATTGATATGGGCCAATTCCGCTTCTTTTTTGTGCTCTTCTGAAATATGCATACCAACAACTGTGCCAACACCGGCATTGGCTATTTTTTCATAAAGTTTTGGAGTGCCCTCTGTCCCGCCGGTAATTTCAGACAAGGCGATTTTACCGCATCTGTTTTCTGGCGAACCGACAAATACTTTAGGACCCACTCCAATTTTACCAGCCTCTTTGTATTCTGGGATTTCTTTTAATATATTTATTAGGTCGGAAACTTTTTCTATTTCTTTATTCTCAATCAAATTTTTTAAAAATTTAGCTGCCAAATTATCGCAAGGAGTATGAGAGTTCATTAAATTAAATTTTAAAAGTCTGGCCGCGTCAACTGTTCTTTGGTGATTGGCAGAATTTACTCCTCTGGCAACTTCTGAAATTCTTTCGCGCATTAAGCCTTCCGAAATATTAATTGGCACACCGTAATAACTTAAGACATCGCACTGCAAACTCATTACATCTGCCAATTGGGCCAATCCTTTTCCTATTGGATGATGAGCGATAATTAAGTCTATATTGCCCAATTCTTTCGCTATTAAAATTTCTTCCGGCCCAATATCAATACCAACCAAGACTCTTTTTATATCTTTTTCGCCAGCTGGCGAATTCACTACATTGCAAACCACCGAATCCAAATAAGGATTTTCTAATTCTTCTTTATCAAATTCGTCCTGCTCTGGCAAAGATAATCTTTGGAACTTTTTTTTCTTATTATCTAAAAATTTCTGGACTCCGTCTTTGCCCCTGAAGTCGGCCATAATCCCCATTTGTATAGATAGATTTTGAATATCTTGAATATTCATGCTTATTCCTTTTATTTTTTACCTTTTTTAATTTTTTGTACTTTTGATTTTTTGTTTTTTGTTTTCGGTTTTTGCGTAGATTCTTTCTTCTGTTGTTTTTGCGGCGCTTTCTCTTGTTTAGCTATTTCCTCCTCTCCTATTTTCTTAACTATTGGCTGATTTAAAATTTTGCTATACATATTTGCTATGGCTTCTTTTTGCGACTTATAATCCGAAAACTGACGTCGTATGCGCGCCTTTTCTAAACGAACAAATTTTCTTGTGGAATTTGGTAATTTTTCAAACATAATTTTTTTCTTAAAAAAATAAAAAGCCGTAGCTTTTGTATCTCCTACACTTTACCCCTAAATAAGCCTGAGGTCAACCCCTCTAGAGATTTATCTCTCTGTTTTTATTAATTCTTCGCGGGCGACTTGGCAGTCGTCCCAAGGAATTTTTTTGTCATTTTCTATGCACATCCATGGCTCCGACCCCTTGCCGGTAATTATAACCGCATCAAATGGCGTTGCTAATTTTAAGGCCGTTCTAATCGCTTCTCTTCTGTCTAATATTTTTTTGGCTTTTCCATTGGCTCCTTCGGCCACATCTTCAATTATTTTTATTGGGTCTTCATCGTAAGGGTCTTCATTTGTAATAATAACTTCTTTGCAATAATCTTTTGCTATTTTGCCTAATACGGGCCTTTTCCATTTATCTCGCCCTCCCCCACAAGACCCCAAAACACAAATTAGCGGTTTTTCTTGCAGACTTTTATAAACACTTTCCAGCTGTTCTGGTGTGTGCGCGTAATCAACAATTATAGTGAAAGGTTTTTTGACCACCACTTCCATTCGGCCGGCAATGCCCTTTGCTTTTTCCAGCGCCTTTTTGCAAATATCCAAAGAAGCTCCCTCTGACAAACCAACACAAACAGCGGACAACGCGTTATAAACATTAAACTTGCCCAATAAATTCAAATTAAATTCTGTGTTATTGATAGAAAATTTCAAACCGTTGTCTGGCTCCAAAACATTGTCTGCAAAAACGGTTTTTAAATTATGGTCTGGCAATTTTAAATCTAAATTTCTCAAACCATATCCCCATTTCTCTTTTGAAGCAATTTTTAGAAAATATTCGAAATTAGAGTCGTCTAAATTTATAATATGTGTATTTTTTGTAGCTTTGAATAATTTTAATTTAGCCTTTCTGTAGTTTTCAAAACCGCCGTGCGCTTCTATGTGCTCTTTGCTCAAATTTGTAAAAACAGCCGTTTTAAAATTTATAAACTTATGGCGATACTGTAAAATCCCCTGTGAAGTAACTTCCAAAACGACATATTTGCACTGCGACTTTTTTGCCTGCTTTAAAAATTTCTGAAGTTTAAAACAGCCGGGCATTGTCATTTTCAATTCATTTTTCCATTCTTTTTCTCCAATTCTAAATCTTATTGAAGAAACCGAAGCCACTTTATGGCCAGCTTCTTCTAAAATTCTTGATATAAAATCAACTGTGGTTGATTTCCCGCTGGTTCCGGTAATTCCAATAACAGTCAAGTCTTTTGAAGGAAACCAAAATAAAACAGCCGCCCAAAAAGCCATTTTATAATGATATATTTTCAGAAGAAACGGCGGAATAAGTTTTTTAATAAATGTCTTAATCGTCATTGATTTTTATCTACCTAGAGTTTTCAACGCTTGTTTTATTCTCTCCTCCGTGTTTTTTATACTGGCAGGGACTTGTTTTAAAGCATCTTTTGCCTGTTGGCGCGAAAAACCGAGTTGCGACAAAGCGTCTTCCGCTTCGTCGGCCGGTCCTTTGGATTTTGAACCGCTAAGCATTTTTATTTTCCCTGTGAGTTCCAAGATAATTGTCATCGCTTTTTTTGCCCCAATTCCTGGAATGCCTTCAAATATTTTTTCATCCTGCATTAAAACTCTTTCCTTAATCCTATCTAACGGCCCCACCGAAGCAATTTCTATTGCGGCTTTTGGCCCCACTCCCCGAATATCATTTAACACTTCAAAAAAGTCTAATTCATCGTAAGTTAAAAAACCATAAAGGTCTAGCGCTTCTTCTTTTACATTTTGAAAACAAAATAGTTTGAGGTTTTCCCCAATTTCTGGTAGCTTTAAAAGGGTCGCGCGGGACACAAAAACCTTGTAGCCAATATCTTGGACTTGCAATATAATAAACTTGTCTCGCTTCAAAATAATTTTGCCCTGTAAATAACTTATCATATCCTAAGTATAATGCCATTTAAGTTAATTTCCAAATTTAAACCGAAAGGCGACCAGCCCAGAGCCATAAAACAGCTGACTCAAAATTTAAAATCTGGCAAAAACCATCAGGTGCTTTTGGGCGTAACGGGGAGCGGCAAAACTTTCACAATGGCGTCTGTAATTCAAAAAATCCAAAAACCAACTTTGATTATTTCTCCCAACAAAACTCTGGCGGCGCAGCTTTATCAGGAATTTAAAGAATTCTTCCCCGACAATGCCATTCACTATTTTGTTTCATATTATGACTACTATCAACCAGAGGCATATATTGTGCAATCGGACACATATATAGAAAAAGACGCAAAAATAAACGAAGAGATTGATAGATTAAGGCACGCTGCCGCGCAAGATGTGCTATCCCGAAAAGATGTGATTGTAATTGCCTCGGTTTCCTGTATATACAACATTGGTTCTCCTGAAAATTATAAAAATGTTTCTTTGGATATAAGAGCGGGGCAAAAAATAAAACGCAGAGATTTTATATTGCATCTTACTAATTTGCAATACAAAAGAAACGATGCCAACCCCTCTCCAGGCAATTTCAGGGCGCGGGGAGATATTGTAGATATATTTTTGGTAACCGGAGAAAATATTTTAAAAATACAATTTTTAGGAGATAAAATAAGCAACATTTCTTTGGTGCCCAGCGGTTTTAATTCACATAAAAAAACTTCTTTAAAAGATTATAAATTATTTCCTGCCAGTTTTTGGGCAGCTCCTCAAGACAAAATAAATATTGCCATAGAAAATATTAAAACAGAACTCCAGAGCAGATTAAAAGAACTTAAAAAACAAAATAAAATATTGGAGGCGCAGAGATTAGAACAAAGAACGGCTTATGACTTAGAAATGTTGCAAGAAATGGGTTATTGCCATGGCATAGAAAACTATTCAAGCCAGCTTGAATTTAGAAAACCCGGCCAAGCTCCCTTTTCTCTTGTTGATTATTTTGGATATTTTAATCCGGAAGGATTTCTAACCTTTATTGATGAATCTCATATTTCAATTTCACAGATAAGAGCCATGTCGGTGCAAGATAGAATCCGAAAAGAAACGCTGATTGATTTTGGATTTCGTTTGCCTTCTGCGGTAGACAACAGGCCATTGAAATTTTCGGAGTTTGAAGAGAGAGAGAAACAGGTAGTATATGTGTCGGCTACTCCAGCTGAATATGAAAAACAAAAATCTGGCAAAAATATTATTGAGCAACTCATAAGGCCTACCGGATTGCTGGAGCCATCAATAGAAATAAAAAAAACCGACGACCAAATTAAAGATTTAATAAAAGAAATTGGAGAAAGGGTTAAAAAAAATCAAAGGACATTAGTTATAACATTAACTAAAAAATTATCTGAAGAAATTACAGACTATTTAATTGAAAGGGGAATTAAAACACAGTATTTGCATTCAGAAATTAAGACCATGGAAAGACCCGAAATTTTAAAAAATTTCAGACAAGGCAAATACGATGTTTTAGTTGGAGTAAATCTTTTAAGAGAAGGGCTGGATTTGCCAGAGGTGTCTTTGGTGGCCATATTAGATGCTGACAAAGAGGGATTTTTAAGAAACACAACAACCTTAATACAAACCATGGGCAGAGCCGCCAGACATCCTTTTGGCCATATAATTTTATATGCCGACAAAACTACAGAATCTATGCGGCTATCTATTAATGAGATAAACAGGAGAAGAAAAATACAAGAAAACTATAATAAAAAAAATAATATAAAACCCCGGGCAATTATTAAAGACATAAGAGACTGGGGATTCTCTAAAAAAGAAGATGTTGATTCGGAATTTTGGCTAATTCATGACAAAAAATTATTGAATAAAGAAATGAAAGATACCGCTAAAAATTTAGACTTTGAAAGAGCGGCTGAAATACGCGACCTAATAAAAAATCTGGATAACAAAAAACCTCAGCTTTAAAGCTGAGGTTTTTTAATTAAGAGATTTTCGTTGTTTTATTTTTTGTAACTTTTTTATTAGTTTTAGGTTTTTTCTTTTTAGCCTCTATCCCAGATTCAACTTTTTTTCTGGCTTTTTTAAGCGGTTTTGGTTCTTCTGTTGTTTCTGGCGAAAACTCTTTCTGAGGTTCTGTTTTTGGTTGATATTCTATTTTGGGTTGCAACTCCATCTGAAACCCAGTAGCTGTTTCCTGTATTATTTCTCCTGTGTGTCTTCGCTTTCTTCCTCTCCATCTTTTTTGACCTTCTATAATTTTTTTTTCTATTGCTTCTTTCGCCGCTTCCTCTATATTTTTCTTAACTCTATTTTCTATTTCCTCTGTTAAATATTCTTTATCGCTTACCAGCGGACCCCTGCCGTCCGTTTTATCCAAGGGCGGTATTGTTATTTCGCCTCCGTAAAATATTCTGCCAAAAAATCCTCTTCTTTTGATATCTTCCGACTTCAACCCCTTTCTCATCAGCTCATAAAATACATCCTCTGAAATATTGATACCATTTTTGCCTTTTGCCAATTCTTGTCTTTTGGCGTCTATTTTTTCTTTTAATTTCGCGGCAAATTTAATTATAACTGAATCAATATTTACTAGGCCATTTTTATCTTCTCCGAAATATTTTATATATTTTGCTTTTTCTTTTTCAGAAAGAATATCCCAGCGCTCTTTAATAATCACCGACCTTTCTTTTTGTCGTATCATGTCTTGTGTTTCCGTTGTTTTTTGCTTTCTATATTCTTCTGGATTAACAATTTTAAAGCCTTCTCTTTCAGCTTCGGTTTTTGCTCTTTCTTTTGCTGTTTTTTCTAAATTTTTACCCGTGGCTGTTTCAAAAACTTCTTTCGCTTTTTCATAAAGAGATGTTTCTGTTTTTGTTTCTTTCTTTTCTCTGGCTTCATTTATGTTTTTTGCCAAATCAATCAATTCATTTTTTGCGTCTTTAATTTGAGATTCCCTGGCCTCTTTTTCTTTATTGAGTTTTTCTGCTATATCCTCTATTATTGTTGGCTTCGCTTCTGTTTGTTCTGTTTTTGTTCCCTCTGTTTTTACTGCTGAATTTTTTTTCGTTTTTTCTTGTTGTATTTTTTCTTCTTGAAACGCTTTCAATTCGCTCTCGGGAATTTTCTTCTGAATGGTTTTGCCATCTTTTTCCTGTTTAAAAACAACCACATCATCTCCGTCGTACCCAGAGACCTTCCATCCAGGATCAGCTTCTCCTGAA
>CAYXRV010000004.1:0-269 GCA_964466215.1 uncultured Candidatus Saccharibacteria bacterium | reverse complement strand
ATTTTTTCTGATATTTCTGGCGATTTCGTTGGCTTTATTTTCTGTGGTTCTCCTTTCTTCTCTGGGATTTTTACTTCTTGTTTTTCTGGGGCTGGGATCAATTTATCTACAATTATTGAAGATTTCTCTCCGCCATAAACTTCTTCTAAATATTTTTTAGCGGCATCACTATCTAAGTCTTCTGGGCTTTTTTCTAGCTCTGAAGTCGGTTGTTGTTCTGGTGACTTCATATTATAAAAAATTAATATTTGGTTTAATCTTTACTAATT
>CAYXRV010000003.1:11599-13754 GCA_964466215.1 uncultured Candidatus Saccharibacteria bacterium | reverse complement strand
CGAGGAGAAGTTTTGTCTGAATCTGTAAAAGCTCCTTTGCCTTTACAAGAAAATAACATAAAGTATTATGAATTTTTAAATTATACGTTTTATAATTCAGATAAAATTTTTGAGTACATAGTTTATTTTTTGTTAGCTTTGATTGGATTTGCACTATTGCTTAATATTTTAATTAATTTTAATGTTCAAGATAAGCAATTAATTTTAAGGTCGATAGTAATCATTATTCTGCTTTCTATAACAGTCCTATTAAACAAAGAAGTTATAAATCAAATTATCCCATACAAAATTATAATTTAATGAGCAGCAAAGAACAAAAGAAAATTTTTAAAGCGTTTGTTATGATATACTTGGCTAGTTTTACTATTATAAACTGGAATGATATTTCTTGGATTTTTAATTACAGAGAAGTTTCAGGGCTTTTATATGATTTTTTTACTCCTTATCAAAGCATTTCTGCATCTTCTGTTTCTGATATTTTTATTAATAACTCCGCAGATTATCTTACAACGACCAAAGGCAAGCCCGTAGAATATCCTTATTCTGAAAAAACAAATATACTGGAAATTCCATCTATTGGAATTTCGGTGCCCGTTGTTTTACCCAAAAATCCTAGTATAGAAGCCTTAACAAAAGATTTAGACAAAGGAGTTGTTTATTATCCCGGATCGGTTTTGCCGGGGCAAGCCGGTGAAATTGTTGTTTTGGGACATTCAGCTCCGCTTAATTGGCCAAAAATCAAACATGATTGGGTTTTTAGCGATTTAAATAATTTAAAATATGGAGACCAAATACATCTTTATTTTGATAATAAAGAATATACTTATACGGTAAAAGATAAAAAAATTATAGCCAAAGGGCAAGAAATTACTCCTACTCCCTTAGCAGAAAATAGTAATATTTTAGTTTTGGTAAGTTGTTGGCCTCCCGGTAAAAATCTTCAAAGAATTGCTGTTCAGACCGAGTTGAGTAATAATTAATTATGGTCATTGACAAATTTTGATTAGTATGATAGGGTTAGCCATAATTTAAAGTGTAATAAAATAATAGTCTTTCAGTATGAAAATAAATAATATTTCCAATAAAACATTTTTAAAAACAGGATTTTTAGTTCTGGCGGTTTTTATATCGCTTTTTTATTTAACTTCTACAGTGTCAGCTGACACAACAATAGGAGGCGGAGATCCTTTCGCAGTAAGAGGATTCGTTAATACCCATTATGGAAATGTAATTCCAAATGATTCTGCTTTGCATTATGATTCAACTACTGCTTTAAAAATTTGCCAAATTGCTGGATTTAATAAAGTTGTAAGTGTGGATTCTTATTCTTCTCAGTATGGAAGGTCTGGTTTTCAATCATGCGCTGATAATAAATTAGCCACTTGGAATGGATCAACTTTTGCTCTCGCTGATGCTTGTTCAGTAGGGAATACATGGATTAGCAATGTAGTTTGCGGAAATTCCTGCACCGCAAATGTATCTAAAAAATGTGTAGGCAATGCTGTTTACTGGTATGATTCTTGCGGAATTCAGGGTGGTTTGGCGCAGGCGTGTACGACAAACCAAACCTGTCAAAACGATCAGTGCGTTAATATTGCCTGTAATTCAGATTCCGCTTGCGGAACTAACGGTTTTACAGACGGTCCATATTGTCAAGGCAATAATATTTATCAAAACTACAAAACATACACCTGCAACAATCCCGGTACTGCCAACTCCAGCTGTAGCAACTCAATAGTTCCTCAGCTAAAAGCGACTTGCGCGGGAAACCAGACCTGTTCCAATGGCGCCTGTGTAAACGTCAATATCGCTTGTTCAACCAATTCACAATGCGGAACCAACGGTTTCACAGGAGGCTTATTTTGTATGGCTAACAATGTTTATCAGAGCTATAAAACATATACTTGTAATAATCCAGGGGCAGCTAATTCTTATTGCTCTAATTTGACTACCCCTCAATTAAAAACAGTTTGTTCCGGTAATCAAACTTGTTCAAATGGTAGTTGCGCAAATGTAAATATTGCCTGTTTTGCAAACACCGACTGCGGAAATTCAGGATACACAGGAGGTTCTTTTTGCCAAAATAATAGTGTTTACAAGAACTACAAAACATATACCTGCAACAATCCCGGTACAGCTAACTCAAGCTGTAGCG
>CAYXRV010000003.1:0-11499 GCA_964466215.1 uncultured Candidatus Saccharibacteria bacterium | reverse complement strand
TTAATATTGCTTGCTCAACAAACACTGAATGCGGAACAAATAACTACACGGGGGGCTTGTACTGTATGGGTAATAGCATTTATCAAAACTACAAAACATATACCTGCAACAATCCCGGTACAGCTAACTCAAGCTGTAGCGATTCAGTTGCTCCCCAATTAAAATCAATGTGTACTGGAAATCAGACTTGTTCTAATGGAACCTGTACGGACGTTAATATTGCTTGCTCAAACAACTCACAATGCGGAACCGACGGTTATACAGATAGCCCATATTGTCAGTCGGGCAGTATTTATCAAAACTACAAAACATACACCTGCAACAATCCCGGTACTGCCAACTCAAGTTGTAGCAACTCAATAGTTCCTCAGCTAAAAGCGACTTGCGCGGGAAACCAAACTTGTTCAAATGGTATTTGCATAAATCAGCAAAACAATTTAATTGTTTCAACTTCGGTTTATCCTAGTTCGCCACAAATAAATCAATCGGTAACTTTCACTTCGTCTGTTACTGGAGGAACAGGAAATTATACATATTCATGGACAGGAGCTTGCACAGGATATTCGGCTAATTGCTATACATCATTTCCTCAATCAGGAACATATACAGCATATTTATTGGTTACATCAGGCAATCAATCGCAAACATCCAGCCAAACAGTAACCTTGGGTCAAAATTGCACTGCCAATGTAACACAAAGATGTGTTGGAAACGCTGTTTATTGGTATGATTCTTGCGGAAATCAGCAAGGATTAATTCAAACCTGCAGCTATAATCAAACATGTTCTAATGGGTCTTGCATACAGCAAAATTATCTTACAGTGCAAACAAATTCTGCCACCAGCATAAATAACAGTCAGGCAACTTTGAACGGTTATCTTTCTGGGATAAGTAATAACAATATAAATTATGCATGGTTTCAGTGGGGAAATACCGCGTCTTATGGATTTGAAACAAATCACCAAACGATGAATTACACAGGATTTTTTAACCAGAATATTGCAGGATTGTCTCCCGGAGTTGTTTATCATTTCAGGGCAGTTGCTCAGGATTATAATAATCAAATAGTTTATGGTCAGGATATGTCTTTCCAGGCAGCGCAAGTATTGGGAGTTACGGATATTTCAACAGGTCTTACAAATAATTTCTTAGCCGATTCATTTTTCTTGCCTTTAATAATTGGTTTGGCTGGGAGTTGGCTGTTTAGGTCTGGAATTTTGAATTTTAGTGGTTGGACTGATAAATACAGAATAAAACGCAAAAATTATATTGTGGGCAAAAAATTAAAATCTAAGATCGCCGAGATAAAAGAAAAAGAAAACTTTAATTAAATAGTTAAACCAAAAAGGCGCTTACGTAAACGCCTTTTTGGTTGTAATTTTTATTTATTTTCTGCCTTCAAATGCCGATTCTAAAGTTTCTTCGTCGGCATATTCTAGCTCTCCGCCCACAGGCAATCCCTGCGCCAAATGAGTGGTTTTAAATGGTAGAGACAACTCTTTCAAAGACCTTTCAATTAAAACAGATGTTGTTTTGCCTTCGGGAGTCGGGTTTGTGGCAATAATAATTTCTGTGAATTTAGCAGGCGCTTTGACTCTGTCTAAAAGTTCTTGAATTCTTAAATTATTTACATCGCCTTTCCTCATAGTGGCAACCGTGCCACCCAGTATGAAATACAAACCGTTATATTTTTTTGTGTTTTCAATTGACACTAAATCGGTTTCTTTTTCAACAACGCAAAGAAGTTGTTTATTTCTTGAAGGATTTTTGCAAATCAGGCATAGGCCAGATTCTCCTTCAAAAGGGTTAAAACAAAAATCACAAAATTTAATTTTATTTTTTAGTTCTTCAATGGCCACTATGAGTTCATCAATTTTTTCTTTCGGTAATTTTATTAAATGAAAAACAAAACGGCCGGCAGTTCTGGGGCCAACCGTAGGAAATTTAGAAAATAAATTAACCAGTTTATTGATTGAATCTGCCATAATTAAGACATTTCAGAAGCGTATTCTCCTCTTTCCAAACCTCTAAAACTTATTTTTTGTTTTTCAAAATATAATTCTATAAATCCAGTTGCTCCGTTTCTATGTTTATCAATCAAAATTTTAGCAATTCCAGGTTTTAAGCTATTTTCATTATAAACATCTTCTCTGTAAATAAACATTACAACATCGGCATCCTGTTCGATGGCGCCCGATTCCCTTAAGTCAGATAATTTTGGTATTTGCGGAATTCTTTGTTCAACTGCTCTTGATAGCTGAGAGAGAACGATAATGGGCACATTCAATTCCTTTGCTAAAATTTTTAAGGCTCTTGAGTTTTCTGTAACTTGTTGAACAGGAGAAGCAAATCTATTCATTGGTTGCATTAATTGCAAATAATCCACTATTAACAAGCTTAATCCTTTATTCACTTGAAGTCTGCGCGCCATAGCTCTCATTTGCAGTATATTTACAGAACCTGCGTCGTCAATATAAATTGGCGCTTCAGATAAAATCCCTATAGCATGTTGAATTCTTGAAAAATCGTCATCTTTTAATCGCCCAGTTCTTAAACTCCAAGAGTCGATATTTCCAGTGGCGGCAATTAATCTGTCTGCAAGTTGATCTTTTCCCATTTCTAAACTAAAGAGCCCTACTGGTTTATTCTCACGAACTGCAACATTTCTAGCAATATCTAATGCCAAAGCAGTTTTTCCCATACCAGGTCTAGCTGCCAAAATTATTAAATCGGATTTTTGTAGACCAGAAAGTTTATTATCTAAATCTTTAAAGCCAGTTGTAAGTCCCCTAAGGGTTCCGTGGTGTTTTGAAAGATTATCTAATCGTTCAAAAGTTTCTGGTAATATATCTTTTATGGGAATAAATGTTTGAGTCAAAGACCTTTGCCCAATGCTAAAAACTGTTTTTTCGGCTTTATCCAATAGAACATCTACTTCTTCCGTTTCATCAAAAGCTGTAAGTCCGATTTCGTGAGAAGCCGAAATTAAATCTCTTAAAATCTTTTTCTGGCGCACTATTTTTGCATAGTTTAAAATATGGGTGGCAGTAGGAACAGAATTTATAAGAGAAGTTAAATAAGCGGAGCCTCCAATTTCTTCCAGTTTCTGCTTTTCTTTTAATCTGGCCGAAACAGAAAGAATATCAATCGGTTCCGATTTTTCATAAAGGTCAGTCATTACCTGAAAAATTTCCTGATGTATATTTTTATAAAAATCTTCGGCTCTTATAGAGTCAACTACTTTTACAATAGCGTCTTTATCTAACATCAAACAACCCAGCAGGCTTTGTTCTGCTTCTGTATTTTGCGGAGGAAGCTTATCTGGCAGTTCGTTTTTATTTACCATATAGTCTTGTATACCAAAAAGAATAAAACAGAGCAATAGGGCTATTGACAAGTTTCTATAATCTGATTTAATTATTAATAGTTTATTTTTAGTTCGATTTCGTCCTTTGACATAAAGGAATGTGCTATGGACAATGTTAATGACGACGATATAGAAAGCCTTGAAATTGATTCTAATGACGAGCTTGATGCGGAGCTGATTGATACCGATTCAAACATTATATCTGTAAATGGCCACTATGGAGTTATAGATTCTCTTGGGTTTCATCCTTCGCCAAGTCCATCTTTTGAAGAGGAAATACGGCGTAATCCCGATGCCGCAATGAAAAACCGACTGATTCGCGCCAAGGTTATTAAAAGACAAGGACACAAAGAATTGGCCAATCAGCTTCTTTTGGAAGCTGAGCAAATCAGTCGTATGATTTCTCAAAACCAAGCCCCAAAAAATCCTCTCCCAAAATCAAAGCTAAGGTTTTCTCATTAAAACACATTGCTCATAGCAAACAAACAAAAAGCCCAAGGTTTATCCTCGGGCTGTTTTTTAAATTATTATTGTTGTTTAACAATTTGTCCGTTCTTTGTGTCTTCTATCAAATATCCTTTTTTCTCAATTTCTATGCGAACCTCGTCGGCTTTTTGCCAATTTTGTTCTTTACGATATTTTTCTCTGGTGCTTATTAGTTTTTTGATTTGCCAAGACATTGCCGGATTTTCTATTCTTTTAAAATCAATGATATTAAAAATTTGGTTTATCTCTTCAAAAAAATTATAAATTTCTCTCGCCATTTTTTTTGAAACAAAACTTTTCTCCAAAAACTTATTAGCGTCTTTTATAAAATTAAAAATAACCGCAAACGCCCGGGGAGTATTGAAGTCATCGTCTAATTCTTTGTAAAAGTCGGCTTGAACTTTTTTAAATTTATTTTTAATTATTTTATCGTCTGATTTGGTTGTTTTAGTTTCTTTTATTTTTCTTAAAAATTCTTCAATTTTTGACAAAGCCGACTTTACTTCTATCATTGCGGATTCCGAATAATCAAAAGGCGACCTCCAAAGATTTTTTACAACTAAAAATCTCAGTTGTTGTAAAGTATATCTTTTTAAAAAATCATTTATTATTACAAAATTTTTGAGAGATTTTGACATTTTTTGCCCTGAAGTTGTCAAAAATCCTGTGTGCATCCAATATTTAACAAAGGGATGTTTTTCAGAAATTGCCTCCATTTGGGCAATTTCTGCCTCGTGATGGGGGAATATGAGGTCGAGGCCTCCGCCATGAATATCATATTGAACTCCAAAAAACTTTTCTGTAATTGCGGTATCTTCAATATGCCAGCCAGGCCTCCCTTTGCCAAATGGACTAGGCCAGCTTGGTTCGGCTGAGTCTTGATTGAATTTCCACAAACAAAAGTCGCCTCTGTTTTTTTTATCTTTACTATAATCAATTCTAGATACGGCGTCTTCCGCTCCCAATACGGTTCTGCCCGACAATTTACCATAATTTTTAAATTTACTTATGTCGTAGTAAATTCCGTCTTCCAGTTTATAAGCATAGCCTTTCTTTAAAAGCGCTTCTATTTGTTTTATTATTTCTTTAATGTAGTTTGTTACCTTGGCATATTTTGTGACACTGTTAATGCCGAGGTTCTTCATTGACTTTAAATATTCTTTTTCAAATGCCAATGATAAATTTTTTGGCACAACTCCTTTTTCGCGCGCTCGAGCAATAATTTTATCGTCAATATCTGTAATGTTTTGCAGATAGAATACTTTAAAGCCGATTTGTTTTAAATATTTGGCGAAAGAATCAAAAACAATATATGTTTTGGCGTGACCCATATGAGGAAAATCGTAAACGGTTGGCCCGCAAACAAAAAGATTTACCCTTTTATTTTTCAGTGGCGCAAACTTTTCTTTTTTTCCAGAAAGAGTATTGTATATTTTTAAATTATGAGAAATCATATTTTTATTGTTTTAATCGGGCGAACTTCTAATATCTTTAAAAAAATACTTAAAACGGCGAAAACAGCTGAAAGCCACAAAACATTAACAAATAATTGAGATGGGGGATTTGGCCAGACAACTAATATTGCTACAAAAACCAATGATTGTAAAACCATTCTAGTTTTGCCAAAAACATTAGATTCCAGATATACTTTTTTTGTCTTGTAATATATTGAAACAAGAAGATTAATAATTTCTATTAAGAGCAAAGATAAGAGTAGCCATCTATGGGGTTGGAATAAACTATAAACAGCTATGGTTATAATTATTATTCTATCGGCTACCGGGTCTAACATAGCGCCCAATTCGGTAATCATATTTTTACCTCTGGCAACAGAGCCGTCTAAAAGGTCGGTCATTACTCCAAGGCAAAAGAGGGATGTAATCAAAGTCTTATTTTCTATTTTAAAAAAGAACAGTAGAATAAATAATAACACGCCGATAATAATCCTTACGGCTGTTATTGCGTTTGGCGTGATTTTACGTGGCCAATAAGGTTTAATGAAAACAAAAAGAACTTCGTCTCTGTATCTGTCAATTTTTTCCAGAAAAAACTTTATGTCTTTTACAAATTTGTTCATTGACATATGATATCAAAAATTATCGGTTTTGTTAAGTCCCTTTATTCCCAAACAATTTTTTTTATGATAATCTAAGTTAATTATAGAAATAAACATGAAGGTAGTAGATATTTTATTCGCGCTTATTTGCGGCAGAATAGTTGCTCAAATAGCGCACGACTTTTTGATAGGATACGGCATTGAAATTGGTTATTACAAATGGCTTTTGTATTTTACTTTGCCGATTATTTCCTTAGCTTGTTTGTGGTTGGCTTATTTGATCGGCAGAAAATTTTTATTTATTTTCCAGGCAGCAAAATATTTTTTAGTTGGGGTGCTTGCAACCATAGTGGACTTAAAATTATTTGAATTATTGATATGGGGCATAAGTCCGGTTATATCCAAAGGAATATCATTTTTAATTTCAACATCTATTAAATATTGGGGCAACAAACACTGGACATTTGAAAAACCGGAAAAAGACGGCATCAAAAAAGAAATTTTTCAATTTATTTCAGTTACTGTGGTAGGATTAGGATTAGATGTCGGTTCCTTTTACTATTTTACAAAAATAATGGGTCCGCAATTCAGCGCGCCAGAAAATATTTGGATAAAACTAAGCGTAATTTTTGCCGCGCTTGTTGCGGCCATTTGGAATTTTCTGGGATATAAGTTTTTGGTATTTAAAAAATAGCATAATGAATAATTTAGTTTTATATCGTAAATACAGGCCTCAAAATTTTTCTGAAATAATAGGGCAAGAACATATTGTCCAGACTTTGACCAACTCAATTTTAGCAAAATCCATTTCACATGCCTATTTATTTACTGGACCTAGGGGCAGCGGGAAAACAACAATTGCCAGATTGTTTGCCAAGGCCATAAATTGCGAAAAACCAGACGGATTTGAACCGTGCAACAAATGTTCTTCTTGCCTTGAAATTATGCAGTCAAAATCAATGGACTTAATTGAAATTGATGCGGCTTCTCATACAGGAGTTGACGATGTAAGGGAATTGATAGATGGAATAAAATTTTCGCCAGTAAAATCAAAATATAAAATTTTTATAATTGACGAATGCCACCAGTTGAGCAAATCAGCAGCTAACGCTTTATTAAAAACTCTTGAAGAGCCACCAAGCCACGCTATTTTTATACTGGCAACCACCGAAGTTCACAAAATGATACCAACCATAATTTCAAGATGCCAAAGATTTGATTTTAAAAGATTGCAAATTTCAGAAATTATCAAAAAATTAGAATTTATTTCTAAAAAAGAAAATATAAAGTTTGAAGATTCCGCCTTGTCTTTAATAGCTTTCAACTCACGCGGTTCTTTTCGCGACGCAGAGTCGCTTTTAGACAAATGCATCAGTTTTGCCGGCAAAACCAGCACAGTAAAAACAGACGACATAAAAGAACTTTTGGGAATTGTTGAGGTTGGCCAGATTTCGCAGTTTGTTGATTATCTTTTGCAAAAAAATGCCAAAGACGCAATTTTGTATTTAAATTCAATGGCAGACGAGGGGATTGACTTGCAAGAATTCGCCAAAACACTGGTTTTCTATTTAAGGCAATCAATGCTTTTGAAAATAAATTCAGAATTTTTGAATTTGCAAAACTCCGGGCTTTCTGAAAAAGAAATAGAAAAAATGAAAACACAAATAGCAATCTCAAATAATAAAGATATTCAGAATATGCTGGAACTGTTTATTGAAGCGGAAAACAAGATGAAATATGCCACCATACCTCAACTTCCTCTGGAATTGGTAATAATAGATATCACATTATAACCTTTTTCTCTTTTTCTTTTTGAAGAATAAGAAAAATATAACCAGCAATGATAACGCGCCCATTACCAAATAGGCATAGTTTTTATTTCCGCCAAAAAATCCTGAAATAGAATCCAATAAAGATGCGCCAAATAATAATGGATTTACACTGAAAGCGGAGTCTTTGTTATTTTTAGACGACTTATTGTTAAACGCAAGGTCATATATTTTGCTTGCCTGATTGTTTATCGCTTGGTCTAAAGACTCAATTCCAGATTTTATAGGATTAGAAACCGCAAAATTATCAATATTTTTTTGAATGTTTTTATATAAAGAAGCTGTGTCAGAATTATTTGTGTCGTTGTTATTATTGGTATTATCTGTTTGGTTTGCCGTAGAATTATTAGTGTTTGAATTATTTTGAGATAACGCAGTCGGCTCATTTTTATCTGCAATACTATTATGATTTATGTCAGAATCCACAACCACGTCTTTTTTTGCGGTGATGTTATTTTTTAAATCATCGTCTGTCATATTTTGTCCGACAATTTTAGCGGTAATGCTGTATTTTCCTGCCACGGGCTTCCAATCCACAAAAACATCGTCGTAAGTATTCGGCCTTAAAGAAATTGGCTGGGGGACGCCGATTTCTTTGTTGTTTGTTGAGAAAGAAACAAAACCAGAGACATCATTGTCGCCCAAATTAAAAACTCTCGAATAAATTCTCACTATATCGCCATTTAAAATTGTATCTTTGGAAAAACTAATATCTGTTTCAGATATTGAAAGGTCTGTTTTGGCAAAAACTATTTCTGGCGTCAAAAAACAGAAACTACCCAAAATTAAAATTACGATAATTTTCTTCATTAATACATTGTAAAGGAAATTATTGATAAAAACAATAAAATTTGATATTATAAATGCACATTGCGGGATCGTCTAATGGTAGGACAAGGGTCTTTGGAACCCTCTATCTAGGTTCGAATCCTAGTCCCGCAGCAGCAATTAAGCCAAAAAGGTCGCGCGAGGGGATAAAAATTAAATAGATATAAAATTATGGGAATTGGATGGGCAAACAAAAAAAGATTAGACAGAAAAACAAAAAAGAAAAACAGAGGTAAAGTAATAAAAAAGAAATAATTGAAAATATTTTTTTTAGGAATACAGTGAATAACGATGAAAGAATTTTTTGAAGAAAATAAAATATTTTTAGCGATTATATCGGGAGCAACAATTATTAGTGTCGGCATTTATTTTGGTTTGCAAAATTATAGCAAAGTAAAAACGTATTCCTCTTTTAATATTGTTTCCGGAGAAAACGTTTTAAAAGTTGACAATATCAGCCGATGCTTAGCGGAGTCGGAGGTTTTAGTTACAAAAGTCATAGATGGCGACACAATTGTGGTTGAGGGCGGTTATCATGTAAGATTATTAGACATAGATGCCGATGAAAAAGGACTTCCTTGCTATCAAGACGCCAAAACTCGTCTGGAAGAATTAGTTCTGAATAAAAAGATTTGGTTAGAAAAAGATAAAACCGATGTTGACCAATACAAAAGATGCTTAAGGTATGTATTTTTAGACAAGCAAAATATTGATTTGCAATTAGTGAAAGAAGGATTAGCCATTGCCAGATTTTATGAGCCGGATATAAAATATAAAAATGAAATAACTCTGGCCGAAAAAACAGCGATTAATGCAAAAATCGGATGTAAATGGAAAAATAAATAAAATAAAACTATTATAATTTAATTAAAAATATACTTAGAGAATTTAAAAGCGGAATGAAATCGGTAACAAAATTAAAAGCGGCCGCTCCGCTTGGGTTTAAAACTCCACCGAAAACCAGACCCAATCCAATAATATTTATTGCTGCCCAAAGAAAGATATTTTGTTTTACCTTTTTCATCGTTAAAGTACTTAATTTAGTTAATTCAATAAGATTTGATAATTTATCTTTCATTAAAACAATATCTGCTGTTTCAATGGTCGCATCGGAACCAATCGCTCCCATTGCGATTCCAATATCTGCCAAAGCGATTGAAGCGGCATCGTTTATGCCGTCTCCAACCATGACCGTTTTATATTTATCGCTTAAGACTTTTTTTAATAAATTAACTTTATCTCCTGGCAAAAGATTGGCCTTGAAATCAGTTATATGAACTTGTGAAGCCACCTGACTAGCCACTCTCTCATTATCTCCTGTAAGCATTGTAATCTTTTCTATCCCTATTGCCTTAAGCGTATCAATTACTTCTTTTGCTTGATGATGAATTGCGTCAGCTGAAGAAACAAATCCTACAACTTTTTTATCGTACCCAACAACAACCAAACTACGCCCCAAATTTCTTTCTTTATCAAAAATATCTATTTGTTCTCTCGAAAAATTTATTCCATCTTTTTTCAAGAAATCGGGCTTGCCAACAAATATCTGTTTTCCATTTATCAATCCACCAATTCCATAACCAGGCTCTTCTTTGGATTCTTGCATAATTGGGAATTTGATATTTTTTTCTTTAACAAAACTATAAATCGCTTTAGATGTTGGATGGGTAGAATTCACTGTGGCTGAACCTAAAATAGAAAATAATTCTTTTTCTGGAAAATTATCAAAAGCAACTATATTCTGAATTTCCGGTTTTCCTTTTGTTATTGTGCCCGTTTTATCAAAAATAAATGCCTTAACTTTTGTGAATCCTTCTATGTAGCTTGCTCCTTTTATAATTATTCCCTTTTTAGCCGCCACAGTAATCGTCGATATAAAAGCTAACGGAATAGCTACTGCTAGATCATCTGCGCAGGTTACCAAGAGAATTGAAAGCACCATTATTAAATTTCCAAAATAGAAATAAATAGCAATAGCTCCAATCAAAGTGAAAAGAATATAATAGGTGACAAATTTGTCGGTTAAAATACTTATGGGCGCTTTGTTTTGCTGTGACTCGTCAATTAGTTTTAAAATTTTAGAAAAAGTTGTATTTTCTCCTATTTTCGTAACTTTCATAACTAAAAACCCAGAAACATTTAAGGTTGACCCTAAAATTTCATCTCCTTCTTTTTTAAAAACCGGTTCTGATTCTCCTGTCAAAAATGATTGGTCAATACTTGCTGAACCAGAAATAATAATTCCATCAACCGCTATTCTTTCTCCCGCATCAACAACTACTAAGTCACTAATTTTGATATTTCTCAATTTTTTTTCAACAATTTTACCATCTACTTCCATATGAATTTTTTCTGGTCTTAATTTAAGCAATTTTTTAATTGCATTTTTTGTTTGACTCTCTGTAAAATAGGCAAAAAGTCTGGCCGAGGCCAACATTAAACTAATAAAAACAACCGACCTCCACTCACTGCTGAAAAAA
Source organism: uncultured Candidatus Saccharibacteria bacterium (assembly GCA_964466215.1). GTDB lineage: Bacteria > Patescibacteriota > Minisyncoccia > Minisyncoccales > Staskawiczbacteraceae > JACPYG01. Next base: position 453 of record CAYXRV010000003.1, on the reverse strand, counting down.
GAAAAAACTAAGGCGATGCTTGCCAAAAGATCTATCGTCAGCTTACGATTAATTAATGCTTTGACTGCGCTTAAAGCAACAGGAATAAAACCGATAAAAGAAAGTGAAATTAAAATTATTTTATCAATCTCGCTTGGATAAATATGAATAAAATCGGCAGTAATCGCAACAGCAGAAAAAATAATTAAAAACAAATCGAACCAAACCCAGAAAGGGTTTTCGGCTAATGAGAAAGTTGATATTTTGTGATGAAAATTTTTCTTCATAAAAGCATTATTGGATAATATTATTATATCGTATCATTTTATAAAAAGACATCATTAATTGACAAACTAAATAATACCTGTTAAGATATAGCCAGTTATTTTTGTCGTTCTTTTACAGGAGAATAGCGATGGAGCTTGCAAAACAGCCAGAAACGGAGATTGAGTACTGGGAAGCAATTGAATCATT
>CAYXRV010000002.1:7903-21232 GCA_964466215.1 uncultured Candidatus Saccharibacteria bacterium | reverse complement strand
AGCCACAGCTTTGCTATCATTGTTGTGAATGCGGCATTGATTGCGAACTTTGCAATTGCAGGCATAGAAGATGAAATATGAATATAAAAAAACTATTTTTACTTTTGTTTACGAGGAGCTTGCTCCTATTTTCGGTCTTCCTATTTTTGGGCTTTGCCCAATCGGCTCAGGCCAATTTGCCGAGAATTATTTATAATCAGTCGGGCGATACACAGATAAAAAATCCTGAAACATCTCAGGCGTTTTATGACGAACTTGGCGGAAATCCCAGAAATTATTTAATTAATTCCGCCAAAGATTTTAATTTGTATATTAATTTATTGGCGCCCGCATATTCAAATTCCAATGGAAGATATTCTGCAAAAATATTTTCAGTAAAAAATAACACAGACCAAGAAATTGCTTTTATTGACGGACAGACAGATTTTCTGTGGAAAGAATTTTATGAGCCCTTTGGCAGAGATTATTATTTTAAAGGGCCTGAATTTGAAAAAAATCTTCCTGCCGGAGATTATAAAATTATTGTTTTTAATTACGAAAACAAAGGCAAATATGTTTTAGCTGTCGGCAAAAAAGAAGAATTTCCTTTAACAGAAATTTTAAATATATATGCCACCCAGCCATTGCTGAAGTTGGAATTTTTTAAAACATCTATTTTGGAATTTTTTCTTACGCCATTTGGTTTGGTTCTTGTGGGGATTGCAGCCTTTTTATTATTAATTATGGCTTGCGGGGTATTTATTGGTTTTATTAATGAATTGATGGAAAGCAGAAAACCAAAAATGTTGCTTTTAACTTCGTCTGGAATGTCGGGTACCAAAGAGGAAATTTTATCGGTGCTTCCAAAACCGGCAGATAAAATAATTGTGACCCATATCATCACGGCTTCAAAGGTTTTACAAGATACTTCTTTTGTGGACCAAGACAGAGAACTAATGAAAGAGGCCGGTTTTAATGTGAGGGATATTGATATTGAAGGCAAAAATAAAAAGCAATTAATGAAAATATTTAAAGATGTGGATATTATCTATGTGCAGGGAGGAAATGCTTTTTATCTATTAAAGCAAATGCGTAAAAGCGGTTTTGATAAAATAATTAAAAAATTACTCAGAAAAGGCATTGTGTATATGGGAGTTTCGGCTGGTTCTATTGTTGCGGGGAAAACGATTGAAACGGCCAGTTGGGAAAATGAAAAAGAAAGATTTGGACTATTAAATTTAAAAGGCTTAAATCTCGTTAAATCAAATATATTTGTACACTATAAACCGGAATATTTTGAAATGATAAATAAAAAATCCAGAAGAGTTAAAAAAAAGCTTCGTATTTTGACCGACGAACAGGCTTTGTTTGTTTTTGGCAGAAAAGTTACGTTGGTTGGTGAAGGCGAAGGGGTAGTTATACGATAAGAATATGAAAATTTTTGTAAAAGCAAAACCTAATGCCAAAGAAGAAAAGGTGGAAAAAATTGATGAGCAAAATTATATTGTTTCTGTAAAAGAACCGCCAGTGCAAGGCAAGGCAAATAATGCCATAAGAAACGCCTTGGCGTTATATTTTAGAACTGGGTCGTCTTGTATCAAAATAGTTTCTGGGTATACTTCACGAAGTAAAATTGTAGAAGTGATAAGCAATAAAAAAGGCCATTGAGACCAACTCGATGGTTTTTTTGACAAATTATATTAAATAAGTAAACTTAATCTAATGATAACCAAGAAGACTAAAAAGGGATTAAGACCAAAATTTAAAAAGCTTGCAAAGAAAAAAACCAAGAAGGAAAAAGCGCCTAAAAAATTTTTGGTTAAATCAAAAATCAGAAAAATAATTAAAAAATCTATAAAAAAAGCTGTTAAACCCAGAAAAAGTGTAATTGGAAAGAAAAAAAATATCCAGAAGAAAAAGATTACAACGAGAAAAAAATCAGCAGCAAAAAAGAAAGCAATTATCAAAAAAATCGGAGGCAATAAAAAAACAAGAATTATAAAACCGGTTAAAAAGGAAATTATTAAAAAAGAAAATATATCAGTTTTTCCAGCAGAATCTCTTTTTAAAGCTAAAATAAAAGTGGTTGGAATCGGAGGAGGCGGAGGGTCTATTGTTTCTGAAATAGGCAGGTCTTTAAATAAAGCAACTTTTGTTATAGCAGATACTGATATTAGAGCTCTAAAAAAGAAAACCGGTATTAAAATTTTGCCATTTGGAGAAGAATTTACTCACGGCTTAGGAACTGGAGTAAATCCAGAAATAGCCCAAAAAGCCGCAGAATCTGAAAAAGAAAAAATAACAAATCTCTTTCGCGACCAAGATATTGTAATTTTGATTGCTTCATTAGGAGGTGGATTGGGGTCGGGAGCCACTCAGATTTTTGCGGAAGCCGCCAGGTCGTTTGGCGGAATTACTTTGGGAATTTTCACGCTTCCATTTAGATTTGAAGGTAAAAACAAGTCAAAAATAGCCCAAAAAGCGCTAAAAGAACTGAAAAATTCCCTAAATGTTTCAATCACTATTCCAAACGAAAGAATTTTCAAAATTATTGATAGCAACACCTCTATAACAGATGCGTTTTCCACAGTTAATAAAAATCTTATAGAATCTTTAGAAAGCTTGATTGATTTAATTTATAATCCGGGATTAATAAATATTGATTTTGCCGACCTTCGCACAATTTTAAACGGCAACGGAGATTCCGCCTTTTTAAATACGGTGCAAGTTTCGGGCAAAGACAGGGTTAAAGATACAGTTGAGAAAATTCTGGACAATCCCTTGTATCAAAATAATAATTTTGTGGCAGAGAGAATTTTATTTAATATTTCCGGAGGAGCCAATTTAAATATGTTTGAGGTGGAAAAAATAAGCGAATCTATTTCGGAGTTTAATCCAAAAGCAAAAATAATCTTTGGAATTTCAAAAAATATAAAGGCAAAAAATAAAATTAAAACAACTATTTTAATGACAGGTCCCTCAAAAACAGCAGAACCGGCAAAAAGAATTGTTGAAAAAGTTATTATTAAAAAACAACCAAAAATCAAAAAGACAAAAGTTTTGCAAAAACCACCGATAGAAGCGTCGCTTGAGCCAAATTTAATTCCTATTTTAAATAAAGAACAAATCGCGGCGGAAACAACCAATAAGTTAGTTGTCACAGAGCCAGGGAATATTAAAGTTAAAAAAACCATAAGAAGAAACGCTTTGGAAATTAGAAAAGCAGAAGAGATAGAACAGGATAAAAGACTTTTACAGGAAGAAGAATGGGAAGTGCCCGCTTTTTTGAGAAGAATAAAGCCGAGCGCTAAGTAAATGAAATTAAATATTACGAAAACATGGAAAAAGAATTAGAAATTAAAAAAGCCATTATACCCGTGGCAGGACTTGGCACGAGATTTTTGCCTCTTTCAAGAGCGGTTCCAAAAGAGTTTCTTCCGTTGGTTGATAAGCCCGTTATCCAGCACATTGTGGAAGAAGTCAAAAAGTCGGGTATTACGGAAATTATTTTTGTTGTTAGCCCAAAAGACAAAATAGTTTTGAATTATTTTAAAAAATCTCCGGATATAGAAAAGGTTTTAGTAAAGGCAAAGAAAGAACAACTTTTAAAAGAACTAAAAGATTTTGAAGAAATTTTTAAGGGAATTTCTTTTTCCTTTGTTGTTCAGAAAGACCCTAATGGCGATGGACATGCCATATTGCAGGCGGCAAAATTAGCAAAAAAGGAACCGGTGGCCGTTTCTTTTGGAGATGACATTATTGATTCAAATGAGCCCGCTTTGTTGCAATTAATAAATATATTTAAAACTTGCGGCGCTCCGGTTGTTGCTTTAAAATCGCTGTCCCAAGAAAAATTACCTGCCTATGGGGTGGTTTCTGTTGAAAAAATAGCCAATAATCTTTTCAAAATAAAAAAAATAATTGAAAAACCAGACCCCCAAAATATTCCTTCAAATTTAGCCGTTGTGGGAAAATACATTTTAACTCCGGAAGTTTTTGGATATCTTAAAAAAGCGGTTCCTTCCAAAAGGGGAGAGATAATTTTGGCAGAAGTTTTTGATAAAATGCTTTCAGAAGGAAAAGTAATTTATGGATATGAATTAAAAGGCGAATGGCTTGAATGCGGCGACAAATTAAAATGGATAAAATCATTTTTTTACTTAGCCTTAAAAGATTCAAGATACAAAGAAGAGTTAAAGCAGTATTTAAAAACAATTAAATAATATGACATACGACTTAATAATTATTGGCGCAGGACCAGCTGGTGTGTCGGCCGCTATTTATGCTTCCAGACAGCAATTGAATATGCTGATTATATCAAAAGATATTGGAGGTCAAGTAGCCAAAAAAGCGGTTGATATTGAAAATTATCCGGGTTTCAATAAAATTTCTGGTCCCGATTTGGTTGATTTGTACAACCAACAACTTAAATCAAATAATCTCAAAGTAATACAAGACGAAGTCCTTAGCATCAAGAAAAATAATAATTTTTCAGTTGCTACGAAATCTGGGAAAACATATCAATCAGTTTCTGTGATTGTAAGTTCCGGAGCAGTATCAAAAACAATTAATGTTCCCGGAGAAGAGGAATTTGCCGGCAAAGGGGTAAGTTATTGCTCTTTGTGCGACGGGCCTGTGTTTGGTAATAAAACAGTTGCCGTTGTCGGCGGGGGCAATAATGGTTTTGAGTCGGCATTATTTTTATCAAATTATGTTAAAAAAGTGTATATTTTGGAATTTTCTTCGGAAGTCAAAGCAGATAAAGAAAATCAAAATTTAATTTCAAAACATAAAAATGTTGAAGTTATAAATAATGCAAAAATATCAAGAATTGAAGGAAAAACTTTTGTTGATTCAATTATCTACGAGGATTCAACAACCAACAAAGAAAAAACTTTGCAAGTGGACGGCGTGTTTGTTGAAATTGGATATACGCCTTCAACTTCATTTGTGAAAGATTTAGTTGATTTAAATGAAAAGGATGAAATTATTTTTGACCAAAAATCTTTGGAAACTAAAACTCCGGGTCTTTTTTCGGCAGGAGATTGCAACGTAAGCAAGTATAAGCAAATTATAATGGCATCGGGAGAGGGAGCCAAGGCCGCCTTATCGGCTTACGAGTATATTAAAAAGAACAAATGAGCAAAATAAAAAATATAATAGCTTACGAAATTAAGGATTCAAGAAATAATCCGACTATTGAGGTTAAATTGAAAACGGAGAAGGAAAGTTTTATCGCTTCTGTTCCATCGGGAGCCTCTACCGGTAAAAATGAAGCATTGGAGTTAAGAGACGGAGATGGCAAAGGAGTTTTGTTGGCCATTAAAAATATAAACGAAATAATTACTCCTAAATTAAAAGGGTTAAATCCGGAAAATCAAAAAGAAATTGATAGTTTGATGATTGATTTGGATGGCACAGAAAATAAATCAAAATTGGGGGCCAATGCAATTTTGGCAGTTTCAATGGCTGTTTGCCGCGCCGGAGCCGCTGCCCGGAAAAAATCTTTATATCAATATATTTCTATTTTGGCGGATATGAAAGAGTCGCCCAAAATTCCGATGGCTAGTTTTAATATTTTAGAAGGAGGGGCGCATGCCAAAAATGATTTGGATTTACAGGAATTTATGATTGTGCCCCAAAAAAAATCTTTTGTTGAGAATTTAATGACGGGGAATAAGGTTTGCCAAAGTTTAAAAGAAATTTTAATAAAAAATTATGGCAATAACATTGAAATGGGGGATGAGGCGGGTTTTGCTCCACAGATTTCCAGAACTGAGCAGGCGTTATATTTATTGAAAAGCGCAATTAATGAAAATCCAGACGTAAAAATTGCCATAGATTGCGCCGCATCGGAGTTTTATAAAGATGGCAGATATTTATTAGAAGGCAAAGAAATCACAAGGTCGGGTCTTTTGGATTTTTATAAAGATTTGGCGCAAAGATTCCCAATTATTTCCATTGAAGACCCTTTTGCGGAAGAAGACTGGGAAGGATTTCGCGAAATTACAAAAGAACTTTCTTTGAAAATTAACATAATAGGAGACGACCTCACAACTACAAACATTAAAAGAATAAAAGAGGCGCATAATAAATCGGCTTGCAATGGAGTCGTTTTAAAATTAAATCAAATTGGCGCGGTTTCAGAAACAATAGAGGCCAGTAAATTGGCAAAATCATTCGGTTGGAAAACAGTGGTAAGCCATAGGTCGGGCGAAACATTGGATGATTTTATAGCTGACTTGGCGGTTGGCATCGGAGCAGATTTCATAAAATCTGGTTCTCCCGCAAAAGAGGAAAGAATGGTAAAATATAATAGGTTGCTGGAAATAGAACAAGAACTAAGGAAATAAAAATTAAAAGATATGGCTAAATTAATTTTACTCCGTCATTTTCAGTCGCAATGGAATAAAGACAACAGGTTTGCCGGCTGGGTAGACAATCCCTTATCTCAAGAAGGCATTTTACAGGCAAAAGAAGTCGCCGATAAATTATCTGCCACGAATATTGAGGTTGTTTACACATCGCCTTTAATAAGAAATCAAGAGACAGTCTTAAAAGTTTTTGAAGATATTCCAGCTAAGTATCCTTTGTTTTTGCATCTTGACGGCGGGAAAATGCAAAAATGGGCAAATTTTGTCTCGCTTCGCGAGATTCCGCGCGGCGGGACAGAAATAGACAAAAATAATATTCCGGTTTTTGTCTCTGAGAATTTAAATGAAAGATATTATGGAGAATTGCAAGGATTAAATAAAGAAGAAGTGATAAAAAAATACGGAGATAAAATGGTCCATTTATGGAGAAGAGGATTCAAAGAAAGTCCGCCCAAAGGAGAGTCTTTAAAAGACGTATTTAACAGAGCCGTGCCTTTTTATAAAAAATATATAGAGAAAGACTTAAAGCAAGGAAAAAATATTTTGCTTGTGGCAAGTCATAATAGTTTGAGAGCGTTGGTAAAATATATTGAAGAAATTTCCGACCAAGATATTGCCAATGTGGAATTGCCCTTTGGAGCTCTGCTTGAATATGAGTTTGACAATGAGCTTGGATTAAAAAGCAAAAAATATTTCAGTTAGAGTTTTTTATTCACAGTTGCATTTAAATAATATTGTAATATAATTAAAAAAATTATTAAAAAATAAAAAAATGTTTAATTTTATAAAAAACTTAGATAAAAATATTTTATCTGTGGGCATAGCAATTATTGCCGTTAGTATTGTTGGGGTTTTGATGTTTACTAATGGCGGGATTAATGGGAATTTTAGCCAATCTTTGGATAAAATAAAAAGTTTTAACATATTGGGTTCCTCAAAAGATGTTTTGGCCCAAAAAGGAATTGACTATATCAATAACAGCATCTTGTCTGGACAGAAAGCCAATTTGGTTAGTACGTCGGAGGAAAGCGGTGTGATAAAAATGAAAATTAATATAGGCGGAAAAGAATTTGATTCTTATGTTAGCAAAGACGGAAAGTTATTGTTTCCGGAGGCTATTCATCTGGAGGAAAGCACAAATAAACAGCCAGCAACTAATGATAATCAGCCTCAAAAAACTAGCGCTGCCAACATCGTGAAGTCAGACAAAGCAGAGCTTGATGCTTATGTTGTGAGCGCCTGTCCATTCGGATTGCAAATGCAAAGAGTTTTGAGCGATGTTGTAAAATCGGCTCCATCTTTAGCTCAAAACATCAAGGTAAGGTATATTGGTTCTGTCGCAAATGGCGCAATTGTATCTATGCATGGCGACGCGGAAGCGCAGGAAAATTTAAAACAGATTTGTATCAGAGAAGAACAGTCGAGTAAATATTGGAATTATATTTCATGCTATATGAAAGCGGGTGATACGGCAGGATGCCTGTCGTCGACTGGTATTGATAAAACAAAATTAAGCAGCTGTGCTTCGGATAAAAATAGAGGATTGACCTTTGCGCAAAAAGATTTTGATTTAACCAGCAAATATAGCATTCAGGGTTCTCCAACATTAATTTTAAACGGTCAAACGGTTTCGGAATTTGATTTTGGCGGAAGAACTTCAGATGCCCTTAAAAGTTTAATTTGCAGCGGTTATAAAAATGAACCGCAAGATTGTTCTAAAAAATTAAATACGGTTAGCGCGGCTACCAGTTTTTCTGTAGCATATGCGGGAACGGGAGACACTGGTAATTCTGGAAGCAATACAAACCCAAATTGCGCGCCGGCAAAATAAAAATATGATAAAAATATACTCAACGCCAACTTGTATTTATTGCAAAAACCTAAAAGAATATTTAACAAATCTTAATATAGGATTTGTGGATATTGATGTTTCAAAAGACGAAAAAGAGCTAAAAGAAATGGTAAGAATCTCAAATCAGATGGGAGTTCCAGTGGTTGATATTGATGGAGAAGTTGTAATTGGATTTGATAAAGTGAAAATAGATAAATTATTGAAGATAGCATAATTTTTAAATTATGATTAAAATTGCAATCAATGGGTTTGGCAGAATAGGCAGGCAGACTTTTAGGAGAATAATAGAAAATCATTCTGATTTGGAAGTTGTGGCAATAAACGATTTAACCGACAACAAAACCATAGCCCATCTTTTAAAGTATGATTCTATTTACGGAAAATTAGACAAAGAGGTCAGTTTTTCAGATAAAGCTATTTTGGTAGATGGTAAGGAGTATTTAATTCTGGCAGAGAAAGAGCCAGAAAAATTACCCTGGAAAAAATTAAAAGTTGATATAGTTTTAGAATGCACGGGTCTTTTTACCGGTTTAGACGATGCAAAAAAACACATTAAGGCTGGCGCCAAAAAAGTTATAATTTCAGCCCCGTCAAAAGAAAAAGAAATTCCTGGTTTTGTGCTGGGAGTCAATGCGGATAATTTTGATGTCAAAAAAGTTGAAATTATGGATATGGGTTCTTGCACAACAAACTGTTTAGCTCCGATGGCAAAAATTTTGAATGATAATTTTAAAATTGTTAAAGGATTTATGACGACTGTTCACAGTTATACAAATGACCAAAAAATTTTAGATTTGCCGCATCGCGACCTGAGAAGAGCTAGGGCGGCCGCAATAAATATAATTCCAACAAGCACCGGAGCCGCTAAATCTATTGGTAAAATGATCCCAGAATTAAACGGCAAATTAGACGGTATTTCAATGAGAGTGCCAACGCCGGTGGTTTCTATATTAGACTTGATTGTACAGGTTGAAAAATCAACAACAAAAGAAGAAGTTAACGCATTATTTAAATCAGCTAGTCAAACAAAGGAATTGAAAGGAATTTTAAGAGTTGAAGAAAGCGAATTGGTATCTTCCGATTTTATCGGAGATACTCATTCGGCCATAGTTGACTTAGCCGAAACGATGGTAAACGATAATTTAATAAAAGTTGTTGGCTGGTATGATAACGAATGGGGATACAGCTGCCGGCTTGCAGATTTTGCAGAGTTCGTAGGGAAACAATTATAGCAACAAGAATAAACAACACCCCTAATCAATAAATTAGGGGTGTTTGTCTAAGTGTTTATTTGTTTTTACAAAAGAGGTATAATGATTAAATAATTTATTAAAATATAAGCATGGAAGAATCAGTAAAAAATGTTTTATGGTTTCGTGAAATAGGGATTAAAGATATTCCTTTGGTTGGAGGCAAAAACGCTTCGCTTGGAGAAATGATTAATAATTTATTGACTCGCGGAGTTAATATTCCAAACGGTTTTGCAACAACATCTGTCGCATACTTTAATTTTTTAGATAAGACCGGACTAACTGAAAAAATCGGCGCTATTTTAAAAGATATTGATGTTCACGATATAAAAAGTTTACAGGAAAAAGGAAAAGCCGTTAGGTCGCTTATTTTAAGCTCTAAATTACCGGCAGAATTGGAGAAAGATATTATTTCATTTTATAAAGAGTTATCAAAAGAATATAAAACAGAAAATGTTGATGTTGCGGTGCGTTCATCTGCCACCGCCGAAGACTTGCCTGGCGCCAGTTTTGCCGGACAGCAAGAAACATTTTTAAATATTACAGGAGAAAATAATGTGTTGGAAGCAGTTAAAAAATGTTTTGCATCTCTTTTTACAGACAGGGCAATTGTTTACAGGCAAGAAATGGGTTTTTCGCATACAAAAGTGGGATTATCGGCTGGCATACAAAAAATGGTTAGGTCGGATGTGGCCTCATCGGGAGTGATGTTTTCGTGCGATACAGAATCTGGATTTGGAGATATTGTTTTAATCAATGCCAGTTACGGACTTGGAGAAAATGTGGTTTTGGGTCGGGTTGAACCTGACCAGTATTATGTTTTTGAAACAACTCTTAAAAAAGGATTTAAATCTATTGTTGAAAAAAGGGTTGGATCAAAATTAATAAAAATGATTTACTCTTCCCCCACTAATTTTGATTCAAAATTAGTGGCAGGGAGTTTTTTGGGGAAGAAATCAAAATTAGTGGGGGATAAAAAAAACCTCAAAAAACCGACTAAAAATATTTCAACTCCTTTGAAAGACAGAGAAAAATTTGTTTTAAGCGACCAAGAAATTTTATCTTTGGCTAAGTGGTCGGTAATTGTGGAAGACCATTACAAAAAATCAATGGATATGGAATGGGCCAAAGACGGCAAAGACGGCAAATTATATATTGTGCAAGCAAGGCCGGAAACAGTTCAGAGCAGAAAAAATCTTAGTGTGCTGGAAGATTATGTTTTAAATAAGTCAAAGGCCAAAAAAGTTTTAGTGGAGGGTTTAAGCGTTGGTAATAAAATTGGTTCAGGTTCGGCCAAGCGAATATTAAATGTAAAAGATATTAAGCAATTTAAAAAAGGCGAAGTTTTGGTAACAACAATGACAGACCCCGACTGGGTGCCGGCAATGAAACTTGCCTCGGCAATAATTACAGATTCGGGCGGAAGAACGGCTCACGCGGCCATTGTTTCACGCGAGTTGGGAATTCCCTGCATAGTTGGAACGGGCAAAGCCACAAAAGTTATTAAAACCGGCCAAAACATAACAGTAGATTGTTCCGAAGGCCAAACTGGCAAAGTTTACGAAGGTATAATTTCTTTTGAAATCAAAAAAACGGATATTTCAAATATCAAAAAAATAAATACAAAACTCTCAATGAATTTGGGAGACCCTAGTCAGGCGCTTGCTTTAAGTTTTATACCAAATGATGGCGTAGGATTGGCCAGAGAAGAATTTATTATCGCCAATTCTATTAAAATTCATCCGCAGGCTTTAATAGATTATAAAAAATTGAACCCGGTTTTAAAAAATAAAATAAATAAATTGACTCTGGGCTATGACGACAAAATTCAGTTTTATGTTGATAAATTAGCAGAAGGCATTGGAAAGATTGGCGCGGGATTTTATCCAAAGCAAGTGATTGTAAGATTTTCTGATTTTAAAACCAATGAATACAGGTCTTTGCTTGGAGGGGAATTATATGAGGGCCAAGAAGAGAATCCAATGATTGGTTTTAGGGGAGCTTCAAGATATTATGAGCCAAAATTTAAAGAAGCATTTATTTTAGAATTAAAAGCAATCAAAAAAGTTAGAGAAATATTCGGATTGGACAATGTGCAAGTTATGGTGCCTTTTTGCAGAACGGTGCAAGAGGGGCAAAAAGTATTGGAGATTATGGCAGAAAATGGATTAAACAGGGAAGAAGGATTGAAGGTTTACATGATGGCGGAAATTCCTTCAAATGTAATTTTGGCTAATCAGTTTCTGGAAATTTTTGACGGCTTTTCAATCGGTTCTAATGATTTAACTCAATTGACTTTGGGGCTAGACCGCGATAATTCAAAAATATCTGGTGTTGGCAACGAAAACAACGAAGCAGTGAAAGAATTGATTAAGCAAGTTGTGAAATCTTGCAAAGAAAAAGGTAAATATTCCGGTATTTGCGGGCAAGCGCCGTCTGACTTTCCCGATTTTGCGGAATTCTTGGTAGGGATAGGAATTGAATCAATTTCTTTGAATCCGGATTCAATTATTAAAACATATTTACTTGTAGCCGAAAAAGAGAAATTGCTTATTTCTAAAAATTAAATTTATGTACGATATTATAACTTTTGGGTCAGCTACTCAGGATACAATTGTAAAACCCAAAAAATTAACAGTTTTAAAATACGATAAAGAATTCACTTCTGGTCAAAGTGTTTGTTTCCCCTTGGGTTCTAAAATTGACATTGAAGATATAAAACTTAGCAGTGGCGGAGGGGGAACAAATACCGCCACCACTTTTGCAAAACAAGGATTTAAAACTGCTTTTTGCGGGACCATCGGAGCCGATATTTCCGGCAAAGAAATTATAAATGAACTAAAAAAAATAAAAATAGATACCAATTTTGTCAAAAAAACAACCCAAAAACCGACTAATCATTCAATTGTTATTTTAAATAACGGGCAAGAGAGGACAATTTTAACATACAGGGGAGCGGCAGAATTAATGGGTAAAAACGATATTCCATGGAGCAAATTAAAAACGAGGTGGATTTATATAGCGCCTTTGTCTGGTTTATTGTGCGACAATTTTGAGGATATTGTAAACTTTGCTTTTGAAAATAAAATAAAAGTTGCGGTTAACCCGGGTATTGCTCAACTTTCTCTGCCCAAAGAAAATTTAGAAAATATATTTAAAAAAATTAATATTTTGATTTTAAATCAAGAGGAGGCCTCTTTTTTAACAAAAATTTCGTATGAAAACGAAAACGAAATTTTCAAAAAAATTGATGAAATATGTTCGGGAATTGTTGTTATGACAAAAGGGGGAGAAGGAGTGGTGGTGTCTGATGGGAAATATCTCTATTCGGCAAAACCTAATCCTGGCAGAAAAGTTGTTGACACAACGGGAGCCGGCGATTCTTTTGCTTCCGGATTTGTTTCAGATTATATGAAATACGACGGAGATATAGAAAAAGCCATTCAGTTTGGCATGGCCAATTCAGAGGGAAATTTATCGGAAGTTGGCGCCAAAACAGGCCTTTTAAACAAAAACTCAAAATTTGATAGAGTTCCAGTCACAAAAGAGGAGTGCGACAATAATATTTGCATCGTAAAATAAAATTAATATTAAATTATAATATATGAAACTTTGGCTTAAAATTTTATGTATTTTAATAGTTATTTTTATTATTTTTAAAATATTTATTAGTCCTTCTTCTTGGTTTACCTTTTATAATCGTGAAGATATTACAGCGATAGCCATAAAATTTAATGTGCCACGTCTTTGTTCTTTTGTGCCTCCTTCTGATAATTGTGGCACAGAACTTCCCTGTGCGAAAAAATATCTTTGCTATAATGCTGTAGCGTTAAGTAACAATAACTCAATCGCATGTGATTATTTATCTTCAAAT
>CAYXRV010000002.1:1692-7893 GCA_964466215.1 uncultured Candidatus Saccharibacteria bacterium | reverse complement strand
TACTTATATTTCTGATATGCGAAGAAATTGTTATCTAAAAACAGGTTTATTGCCACGCGACGCATCTAAAAAATGCGCCGATATTTCTAATTATTGGTGGCAAGGAGAATGTTATGCATTCTTTGCCATTAAATTAAACGACGTTTCTTTATGTAATAATGATAATAATAAGGTGGAGGCAAGATGTTATATGTATTTTGTCGAAAAAGCAGAAAACCCAGATTTAAATATCTGTGAAAAAAAATCATTTTCTGAGGCCGATATGATATACGGAAATAGCTATCCTGGTATTTGGAAAAATAACTGTTATTATAATCTTGCATTCAATATGAAAAATTCCTCTTTATGTTTTAAGATAACCAAATCTATCGAAGTAACAAATTGTTTAGATAATGTTCAAAGAATGAATCAAAAATAATAAATGCTATGAAAAACTTAAAATACAAGATTATAGGTGGTATAACAAGTGTCATTATTATTATGTTGTATTTTGCTTTTATCCAGCTATCCCGGATCAGTTTAGATGTTGACAAGGATATCTATCAGATAATAGCTCCAATTTTATTTATAGTTGCAATAGGCGGTAGTCCAATCGGTATTTTAGGTCAAGTGGTTGTCATCGTTTTAAGTCTTATTCCATATTTCATAATTGGCGCTATCTTGGGAGATATTTATGGTAATTCTATACACAAGAAAAGAACAATTGTTATAATTATAATTATTTGTGTATTATTTTTTGGAGCCCTCACTTTTAGGTATTCTAATTTAAGTAATGGTATTATTTTTAATGACGCATCTGTAAATAAATGTAAATTTTTAGCCCCATTCCTTAGTATTTTAAAACACAGGTTTAATAGTGATAAATGTTATTATTCTTTAGCTAGGAAAAATAAAGATGTTACTGCTTGTGAATATATAAATATAAAAAGTTATTTAAGCAGGGATTGTTTTATGGATATGGCTCAAGAATATATAGATTATAATATATGCAGTCATCTAGATGAGATATCCAATAAAGAATCTTGCATTGATCTGGTCGCTGGAATTCTTGGCGAATGTGAAAAAGCACCAACGTTAATGGCAAGAAATTATTGTTATTTGGATAGATCTAAATCTATAAGAGAGCATGCAAGAGATAATACATGCGCTGCATTTTTAGGACCCAAAAATAGAGAACTTTGCGATCAATATAGAGAGGAGAAAATTACTATTAAGGGTTTGTGCGAAAATATAAAAGATAAAAAATTAATATCAGAGTGTTTTGGTACAAATTAGAACTATATAAATCAAATTAAATGAAAACAATAAATTATTATTTAAATAAAGCATATAAAGAAAAATGGGCGATTGGACAGTTTAATTTTTCTGATTTTTCGCAGGCTAGGGGAATAATTCAAGCGGCGCAAAATTTAAGGTCGCCAATTATACTTGGAACTTCCGAAGGTGAAAGTAAGTTTGTGGGATTGCTGGAAGCGGTGGCGATAAGAAATGTTTTAAGAAAAAAAACAGGCCTGCCTATATTTTTAAATTTAGACCACGGCAAGTCTTTTGAATATTTGAAAGAAGCGATTTTAGCGGGATATGACATGGTTCATTTTGACGGTTCAAAATTACCCTTGGAGGAAAATATAAAAATCAGCAAAAAAGTTACAAGTTTCGCCAAGAAAAAGGGCATTGTTGTGGAGGGAGAAGTCGGCAGATTTGGCACAGATGCCTCAAAGATGTATCAGGAGAAATTTGAAATTAAAGAAGAAGATTTAACCAATCCGAATCAGGTTTTGGAATATTTGAAAAAAACAAATGTGAATATTTTGGCTGTCAGCGTGGGGACTTTTCATGGAATAGATATTAGCGGAATTTCGCCGCATATTAGGATAGATAGATTAAAAGAAATTAAAAATACAATTAACATTCCTTTAGTTTTGCACGGCGGGTCTGGTACTCCAGAAGATGATATAAAAGAAGCGATAAAATTAGGCATTGCCAAAATCAATATAAACACGGAAATAAGGCTGGCTTTTGCTAATACTCTAAGAAAAACCTTAGAAACCAATAAGGACGAAATAACCCCCTATAAATATTTGCCGGAGGCGATTAATTCTGCGCAGACAATAGCTGAAGCCAAAATAAAGCTTTTTGGCAGTGAAAAGAAGGCGTAGGGTTTACAATTATAAATAAATATAGTATCATTCTTGCATATGATTAAACTATCAGCGCAAATTAGAAAAGACTTTGGAAGAAAAACTGAATCCGCGAGAGAAGCAGACAAGATTCCGGCGGTGGTTTACGGACCAGGAGTTAAAAATGCTTCCATTGTAATTGATTATAAAGATTTTCAAAAAACCTTTAAACAAGCAGGAGAAAGCTCTTTGATTGAATTAAGCGTTGAGGGTGAAAAAGAAAAAAGGCCAGTTTTAATTAACGAAATTCAAAAAAATCCAATAACCGATAAATTTATCCACGTTGATTTTTTCCAGGCATCGCTCAAAGAAGAAGTTGAGGCTACTGTTCCTTTGGTATTCTTTGGAATAGCCCTTGCTGAAAAAGACCTTGGCGGAACTTTGGTAAAAAATATCACGGAAGTTGAGGTGAAAGCATTGCCCCAGAATCTTCCCCACGAAATTAAAGTTTCCATAGACGGGCTTAAAACATTCGCTGACCATATTTTGATTAAAGATTTAATTTTACCGGAGAATGTTAAAGTTTTGAAAAAACCCGATGAAATTATTGCTTCCGTTGCCGAACAGCAAAAAATTGAAGAGGAATTAGAAAAACCAATAGAGGAAAATGTGGAAAATGTGGAGAAAATAGAAAAAGAAAGAAAAACAGAAGAAATTGTGGAGGAGCCGAAAGAATAATAATTTTAGAGAAACAGCCTCCGTCGTGGGGCTGTTTTATTTTGTATTTTTTTATAAAAATAGATATAATGAGAGTATAGATATTTTTTTAAAAAATATTATGCAAGAAATAGGTCCAATGCCTACACCAGAAATAGGTTCTCAAATTACTCCTCCCGCGCCCGAGGCTGTTTCGTCGGTTCCTGAAAGTCCTGTTTCACTCGATACTTTAAAGGTTGAAAAATACGGTGGGTCGCCAGAAAAACCGCCCCAAGTTGAAGAGAAGTATAAAGTTGAAAAAATAAGGCCAGAAGAACCAAAAGAAAATATAGAGGAAGAGATGCATAAAGCTAAAAAAGAACTTGATGAAAAGTTTGACGGAAAAAAAAGAGATCATTATGATAAACTGGGTATTTCTTCAAACGCATCTTCTGAAGAAATAATGGAGGCATATCTTAAATTTTCTAAAGAAACACATCCAGATATTGGAGGTGATGCAGAAGAATTTAAAAAAGTGCAAGAAGCTTTTGAGATTCTCAACAATAAAGAAAAGAGAGATAAATATGATTCTGAAAAAGAATATCAACAAAAGAATGTTTATAAACAAGGGAATGAGAGGTCTAATCCTCTTTTTGAAGGGATTAATGGGAGTGCGGAAGAGGATTGGAGAGAGAAATCCCATATTTTAGGATTAAAAAAGCAAGCGATGGAATTGATAAAAGAAAAAAGACGAAATTCGGCCGTTGAGGAAAGATGGTCTTTTCTTAATGATGAGGAGAAACAAGAACATTATAATAATGATATTGAAAAATTTGGGACAGAGTTAGAAAATAAAAGACAAAGGATGGAAAACAAATTACACATTAAAAGTATGTCAGAAAATATTTTTTATCATATGTGTAAGAAAGGATACAAACCAGAAGATTACAAAAGATATGGATTTTTTGTTAAAAAAATAAAAGTGCCATCGTCAGATGGAAAAGAATCTTTTAAAATGCCGGCAAAAGAATTTAATAATTGGGTACATCAAACCGAAAACTCTATAGAAGATTCAATCAAAAATAGCGCAGATGAAGTAGTAAATAAAGTTTATTTTAAAAAATAATAATGCGGTTATATTTTATCAAAATTATTTCATTATTTTTTCTAAGTTTATTTTTAATAATGCCTGGTTTTGTTTTAGCAGAGGATTTAGCGACCATCTGCAAGAATATATCTGATTCAAACACGGGGTGTAATGGATTAAGTCCTTCTGAATGCAAAGCAACCTTAGAAAAATGCGCAATTTATTATGAGCAGGAAAGCCAAAAAATATCAGAAGACCTTACAAAAACCTCTCAGGAAAAAAAGACTCTTCAGTCGCAAATTTCTTCTTTAAAAAACAAAGTGATGAATTTGGAATATCAAATTAAGCAAGGGAATATTATGGTAAAAGACCTCGGGCTTCAAATAGGAGACACTCAATCATCAATAGAAAAAACTTCTTTTAAAATTGAAGACGGCCAAACCCAAATTACAAATATTTTAAGGTCTTTGTATGAGGAAGACAAAAAGTCGTCAATTGAGATTTTGCTTAGCGGAAATCTGTCTGACTTTTTTGATAATTTAGTTTATTTGGAAGGATTAAATTCCAAAGTAGAAGACCTTTTAGAAAGCACTAAAAATTTAAAATCATATTTAGAAAATCAAAAAGTGAGAATGGATAGCGAAAAAAACCAATTGCAAAAAGTGGTAAAAGTTCAGACGTTGCAGAAGCAAGAGTCAGAGCAAACAAAAAAAGAGCAAGAGGGCTATTTGAAATTAACCGAGGCGCAGTATCAAAAGCAACTTTTAAACAAACAAGAAACAGAAAAAAAAGCAGCCGCTATCAGGTCTAGAATTTTTGATTTGCTTGGCGTCTCGCAAGCGCCAAGTTTTGGCCAAGCTTACGAAATTGCAAAATATGCTTCGGGGATTACCGGCGTAAGAGCGGCGTTGATATTGGCAATTATTACCCAAGAATCTAATTTGGGCAAAAATGTCGGTCAGTGTTATTTAAAAGATACAACAACGGGCGCCGGTGTAAAAATAAAAACAGGGGCGTATTCACCCAAAACGATGAATCCCAAAACTATTCCATACTTCTTGGAAGTAATTAAAAACATAAATGATAGAAAAGGATTAGTTCGCGACCCGTTCACGACGCCGGTTTCGTGTGTTATGTATTCTAATGGCGCTCCCTATGGATGGGGAGGAGCAATGGGTCCTGGGCAGTTTATAGCATCAACTTGGTCAATATACGGCCCAAAAGTTGAGGCAGCCACCGGGAAAGTCGCTGACCCATGGGATATCAGAGATGCATTTTTGGCAACAGCATTGTACTTGAACGATTCCGGCGGCGCCACAAAAAGTGGCGAGTTTAAGGCCACAATGAATTATTTTTCAGGCGCTACTTGGACAAAATGGGAAGAATTTTATGGTAATTCTGTTTTAAGCATAGCCGCTCAGTATGAAAGAGATATTTTGGCTATCGGAGGGTAGTTCTTATTGTGCGACAATAGCACTTGACAAGGTTTTGTATGTATGATAGCATGAAACTATAGAGAACTTTGCTCTTTCAAAGTTGACAGGGAGTTGGTGGGAGAGCGCCTCCTTAAAAAGCGCCGTACATAAAGGATTAACTGTTCGAAAGGACAGTCTCAACTATAAGGAAACGAAAGGTGCCACGCAGGCACTCGAAAACCTTTGAGAGAATTCTTTGTTCTGCAGACGCAGTCACCTGTCAATTTTTTAACCTAAAAGCCGATTGATTCGTCAATCGGCTTCTTTTTTTACTTTTTCTCTTGTTCTAATTTCCTAAATGTTTTTATGATTGGTTCCAAATTTCCATTAACAATATTTTCTAAGTCGTGCCAGCTTTTTCCGATTCGGTGGTCGGTGATTCTGTTTTGAGGATAATTGTAAGTTCTTATTTTTTCTGACCTTTTTGCCCAGCCAATTTGCTCTCGTCTTTCAGATGAAAGTTTAGACAAATCTTGTTCTTCCTGCCTTTGCAAAAGTCTTGCCGCCAAAACAGACATGGCATTTTCTCTATTCTGCAATTGGTTTCTTTCTGATTGAGAGGTGACAACAAGTCCTGTTGGCCTGTGAGTAATTCTTATTGCCGATTCTGTTTTGTTTACATATTGCCCGCCGGGGCCAGACGCTTTATAAGTGTCTATTTGCAAATCAGCCGGATTGATATTTATTTCTGTTTTTTTAGGTTTTAATAAAACGGCCACAGTAATTGTTGATGTATGAACTCTTCCCGACTTTTCTGTTTTGGGAATTCTTTGAACTCTGTGGACGCCTCCTTCATATTGCATTTCTTTATAAGCCAAAGGCC
>CAYXRV010000002.1:0-1682 GCA_964466215.1 uncultured Candidatus Saccharibacteria bacterium | reverse complement strand
TCAGAAGAATTGGAGTCTAAAACTCTTTGATTCCAGCCTTTTGTTTGTGCATATCTTGAATACATTCTGTAGAGGTCGCGCGCGAATAAGCCTGCTTCGTCGCCGCCGGTTCCTGCCCGAATTTCTATTATAACGGCTTGTTTTTCCTGATTATTTATATTTTCTTCAGTCATATTAATTTAAGATATCAATTTTTAGGGTCAAAATCAAGGCAGGACTTGCCTTTATTGAAAAACCTTGTTATTATGGTAGATATTTAGTATTATGCAAAATATATGAAAAAAGAGATTCATCCAAAATACTTTAAAACTTCTGTGAAATGCGCTTGTGGCAAGAGTTTTGTTGTTGGCTCAACAAAAGAATTCATTGAAACTGAAGTTTGTTTTCAGTGCCATCCTTTTTATACAAAACAGGAAAACGTTATAGACACATTAGGCAGAGTTCAAAAGTTTAAAGAAAGATTAAGCAAAAAAACAGTAAAAAGTAAAAAGAAATAAAAATGACCGAAGCAACTAAAAAAGCGACAAAAGAGAAGGTTAAAATTGATGTGAATGAAATGTTATTTTGCGGTTTGGGAGTAGGGCACACAGTTTCAAGACTGCATCCAAAAATGAAGATGTATGTTTCCGGCATTAAAAACAATGCCAATGTTATTGATTTGGAGAAAACAGCCAAAAGTTTTGATACGGCTTTAAAATTTATTTCAAATCTTGTTGACGATAATAAAAAAATAGTTTTTGTCGGGACAAAAATTCAGGTTAAAGAATTAGTCAAACAGGCTGCGGAAAATTGCGAAGTTCCTTATGTCACTGAAAGATGGCTGGGCGGAACATTTACAAATTTTGAAACAATTTCAAAAAGAATAGACTATTTTAAATCAATGGAAAGCAAAAAAGCCTCGGGAGAATTAGAGAAATACACCAAAAAAGAAAGATTGAAAATTGATAAACAATTGGAATCTTTAAGAGTTAAATTTGAGGGAATTAAAAATATGTCAAAATTGCCGGACGCCGTTTTTATTTCCGATTTAAAAAAAGATATTATTTGCGCCAGAGAAGCCAAAAGAAAGGGCATTTTTATAGTTGCGATAACAGACACCAATGTTGACCCAACTATAGCGGATTATCCAATTCCGGCTAATGACGACGCAATTTCTTCTGTGAAATATATTTTAGAAAAAGTTTCCGAAACAGTAAAAAACGCAAAAAGTTAATATGGTTACAATCGATCAAATTAAGCAATTAAGGGAAGAAACTGGAGTTTCTCCCACTGAAATCAAAAAAGCCTTAGAACAATCGCAAGGCGATATTGAAAAGGCAAAAGAACTTTTAAGGGTTTGGGGTAAAACGCTTGCTGGTAAGAAACTTAGCAGGGAAACAAAACAGGGAATTATTGATATTTACATTCATCCAAATTTAAAAACAGGAGTGATGATAGATATAAGGTGCGAGTCGGATTTTGTCGCAAAGTCGCCGGACTTTAAAACCTTGGCTCATGAAATTTGTTTGCAGATAGCGGCAATGAAGCCTTTGTTTATCAGCGATTCTGATATTTCGGAAGAATTTTTAGACGGCGAGAGAAAAATATACGAAGAGCAAGTAAAAAATTTAGGTAAGCCGGAAAATATTACAAAGCAAATCATTGAAGGCAAACTCAATAAATATAAAGAAAGCGTGTCTTTA
>CAYXRV010000001.1:0-30769 GCA_964466215.1 uncultured Candidatus Saccharibacteria bacterium | reverse complement strand
GCAAAGTAATTTTATCGTTGTCGTTCATAACCTTCTCCATATTAAATTGTTTAGGTGCTATTTTAAAGTGAGCTTATCATATATTTTTAAAATTTACCACTTATTTTTTGGCTTTCGTTTGATTTTTATATTATTTGTGTTATTGTGTTTATAGTACATAACAATCAACTTTCAGAAACAAAATAATAAAGAGAAAATTCTTTGATTACGGAACACTGAAATTAAGATAAAATAGGGGGTATTGACTTTTGTTTTATTATATGATATGATTAAATTGTGGGCGTTTTTAGTACCTTTACTCAAAGGAGTCTGCGATGATGAAAGAGTTATCAACCTCGGGATTGTACGAAATGGAAGAACGCGACAGAAATCAAATGCCGTGTTCTCCCGACAAAATCCGTATTCTTTACTGGGCTTTGCCCAACACGCTTGGCAAAGCGGAGCTGGAAGAAGCAGCCGCGCGAATTCTATCCTTTTCTCAAGAATCGGGAGAATGGGTCGGCGTTAACAAGTCTGCAATCCTTGCCCAAATTCAGGATGAGCGCGACATGTATCGTAGAGGAGAAAAAAACCACCGAAAAAATCTGTATCGCCAACAGCAATATAGAAAGGCTATGAAAAAGTACGATCTCTTTTGTTTTTTCACTTTTGGTCTGTGGCGCCGCTGGAAAGACAAACCAGAACAGCCACGAGTTATTGATATCACGGAAGCGCCTTTTACCGTAGTGCCTATTTACGGACTTCAGGCGATATCGCAAGGGATTAACTTGTTGTTGGATAAAGAATTGCTCCGAGCCGAACGCGGTAATTTCGGAGAAAGAATTCTTTTCCCGACACCTCTGTTAATTCAAAGGATTATGCAAGCGCAACAAGCGCAAAAAACCGCCTAATCTCATAGCCCCTCAATGCGCAACGCAAAGAGGGGCTTCTTTATTGAATATTTTTGGAAAAAAGATATAATCAAAGCAGGGGACCATAGTAAATCTCCCGATGTTCCGTTTTTATTAAATATAAGGATATCGGGATCCCGACTGTCGTCGGGAGGCATTACGTCCCGATGAACATCGGGAAGGGCTGTGCGATAATATGTATTTTTTATATATTTTACAAAGCGAAAAGAATGGAAGATATTATATTGGTAGTACGAATAATCTGAAAAGACGAATTATAGAACATAATTCAGGAAAGACGCGGTCATTAAAATATTTAATACCATTAAAAATTGTTTTCTCTAAAGAATATAAGCAAGAGCATGAAACAAAACAAATGGAGAAAAAGTTAAAAAAATTTAAAAATAGAAATATTATTAAACGTATTGTGGCGGAACAAGAGTTAAAATTGGGCCTATAGTCTAATGGTACGACGCTTCCATGGCATGGAAGAAGTGCGAGTTCGATTCTCGCTAGGTCCACAACGTCCCGATGAACATCGGGAAGGGCGGGGTTCGATTCCCCGTGGGTCCACCAATATAAATCATTGACAAAACTATTTATATAATATATAAATAGAATAGTTCATTTAATTTCCGTTTTCAAAAAGGAGTACTGCTTTGTCTAGAAAAACTATTTTGCTGGCTAGCGCGATGGCCTGTGTCATAACAGGTCAAATCATTATCAGTTGTTGGTTTGAATACCAACGAGAGAAAGAACGCAATCAACAAAGCACAACACAAATGGTAACCGAAGACGAAGTTGCCGAAGATTAAAACTCCATCATTATCCCCGCATAGTAATATGTCGGGGATTTTTTTATTTTAAAATGTAATTATTATTGACAAAGCATATTGACAGGTATACGGTGAAAGTATATGACATCAAAAATAAAAATAATTTCAATTTGCGTATTTATTTTTGTATCATGCTTTTTTTCCAGCAGTTCAGTTTCAGCGGTTGCTCTTCCGCCGGTTCAAACTAATCCCGCAACCAACATACAAAATACTTCCGCGACTTTAAATGGAAATCTTTTTGACTTGGGCGGATATGGGCCTGCAAGTGTTTGGTTTCAATGGGGGATAGACACAAATTATGGAAATAACACAAGTTATATTTCACAAAATTATACGGGCAACTTCAGCCAGCAAATATTTAATTTATCTCCAAACCAAACTTTTCATTATAGAGCGGCATCTCAAAATAGCTATGGCACTTTTTATGGCCAAGATATGATTTTTACCACCATATCTGGCAATTATTATAATACATATAATAATGTTTTACTTTCTGCAAGCAAAACTGCAAGAAATCTTTCTTCGGGAAATTTAATATGGTCTAGTTTTATAAATGCCAGCCCGTTGGATGTTTTACAATTTTCAATCACTGTTCAGGCATCGGGAAATCAATCGGCGCATAATGTATATATTCGCGATGTATTTCCGGCAAATTTATTTTATTATAATAACTTGACCGTGGATGGAGCTCCTCTGTACGGCAATATTACTCAGGGTATTAATATTGGCAATATTTCATCGGGCCAGACAAAAACTATTATGTATCAGGGGCAGGTGGCTTCTGCAGCTAATTTCTCTTATGGGCAAACAGCGCTGGTTAATTCTGCCTTAATATCAAGCTCCGAAACAAGCAATGCTACTGCAAGCGCCTCTATTTATGTAACAAAATCTGGATTGCTGGGAGCCACAAATGTTCCGACGGGATTAACTAATAATTTTTTAACAGACTCTTTCTTTTTGCCGTTATTATTCATAATTCTTGCAATGTGGCTGTGGAAATATGGCAGAAGATGTTTATAAAAAATTGCAAAAGGCCAGATTAAAAATCTACGAAATCAGAACTAAATTAGTTGTGAGAGCTTGGAACTTAGCCAAAAGGTTAGACCAGAGCCATAGCAAAGACGAACAAAAAAAGAAGAAGAAAAACAAATAAAAAGTTGACATCATTACGGCCAGCCCAACGCAAGCCGTTTTTTTATGCTTGTATAATATTGTATATATTTGTACAATAGAAAAGTATTATTAATTTAAAAAATAAATTATGAAGAAAGGATACAAAGATAATATAGAAAAACTAACAACAGAAAATGGATAAAACTTCTGAATTAGAAAAAATAAAACAAGAAATTGAGAGCGACAAAAATCTTCCGCTTAAATCAAATTTAGTATTTGGCGAAGGAAATCCCGATTGCGAAGTGCTTTTTATCGGCGAAGCTCCGGGCGCGGCCGAAGATGAACAAAAAAGACCTTTTGTGGGCCGCTCCGGACAGCTTTTGCGAAAAATGATTCGCGAACTCGGCTGGAAAGAAGAAGATGTTTATATTACCAATATTGTAAAACGCCGACCGCCAGAAAACAGAGACCCTTCACCGGAAGAAATAGAAAAGTATAAACCATATTTGACCCGTCAGATTAAAATAATAAATCCGAAAGTTATTGTGCCCCTTGGACGTTTTTCAATGAATTATTTTTTGCCAAATGCCAAAATAACCCGCGACCAGGGGAGACTTTTTAAGGCAGGGGATTGGTTTGTAGCTCCTATGTTTCACCCTGCCGCCGCTTTACGAGCGCCGGCTATGATGCAAGAATTCCAAAATAATTTCAAAAAACTGCCGGCCATGCTTAAAAAAATTAAAGAGACGAACAGTAATATTTGACAATCAATATCTATTTGATAAAATGATATTATAATAATATTAATATAATTAAATCATAAATATATGTCAGAACAAAGTTCAGAAAAAATCAATAAATTAATAATTCCTTTGTCAATTGTTGTCGCTGGAGTCATTATTGCCGGAGCGGTGTATTTTTCAGGGAAAGGGTCAGCGCCAACCGTTACAACAAATCCCAGCCAAGATCAGCAAGTTAATCAACCAACTCAACCGCAACCGAGCGCCAATGTTGATATTAGCGAAGTAAAAACATCCGGCGAGCCTTTCGTGGGCAATCAAAACGCGCCCATAGTAATAGCGGCTTGGGAAGATTTTCAATGCCCATTCTGCAAACAATTTGAATCAACCGTAGTGAAACAAATCGTAAAAGATTATCCCGACAAGGTAAAAATTGTATTTAAAGATTTTCAATTTTTAGGTGCCGACTCGCAAACAGCGGGCATTGCCTCAAGAGCGGTTTGGGAAGTTTCTCCAAGCAAATACTTTGCATGGCGAACAGAAATGTATCAAAAACAAGATAGCGAAAATTCCGGTTTTGGCAGTAAAGATGATATTTTAGCTCTCACAAAAACCATACTCGGCTCAGGCAATGCAGATAAAGTTGCAAATTTAATGAGTTCAAAACAAACCGAATATCAAAAGGCCATAGACGACGATAAAACAGAGGGTGGGACTTTTGGCATCAACGGCACGCCTGGTTCTATTATAGGTAAAAATCTTATTTCCGGAGCGCAACCTTATTCTTCCGTAAAACAACTCATCGACTCGGCTTTACAGGGTAAATAATTATGGTTTTTCAAGCTTTGCAAAAAGTATTTCGAAAACCCGCTTATTTGTTTTTTGCGTTTTTTATGAGCTTCGGAATGTTTGCTTTTGCCGTATGGCTCCCGAATTTCTCGCTGATTATTAATTTTATGAACCACTCTCAAGAGCCTTTTTTGCAAAAGCTTCGTTTGCCAATTAGCCTTTTGGGTTCAATCGCCACTAATTTCACTTTACTTTCCGCTTCATACACAATTGCTATTGCTGTTTTGTTTGGAATTAATTTTGCCATGCTTGTTTTTTATTTGAGGCGCAGAATTACAGAAATAAACCATAATGAAATTACCACAGGATTTTTTGGCGTAGTAAGCGGAATTGCAGGAATAGGATGCGCCGCTTGCGGGTCATTGCTTCTCTACAGCATTCTTTCGCTATTCGGCGCATCATGGATAATATCTTTTTTGCCTCTCAGAGGAAGCGAGTTTGGCATTTTGGGAGTGATTCTGCTCGCCACATCCATTTATACAATATCGAAACAAATCCAGAATCCGGCTGTTTGCAAAGTTAATTAATAATTGGTATAAATATTAAATATGATATTCAACAAACGAAGAATATTTTTATTTTTAGGGCTAATTGTAGCTTTTTTGCTTATTTTTGGAGTAGGATTTTATGTTGGACAAAAACAAGTTGTCTGCCCAATTTGCGCCCCAAGCAATATTGACCTTTCTCTTTTTTGGGACGCTTACTATAAGCTTCAATCAAATTTTGTTGACTCTTCAAAATTAGATACGCAAAAAATAATTTACGGAGCAATTTACGGAATGACAAAATCTTTGGGCGACCCATATACCAGTTTTTTCAATCCAACAGAAGCTAAAAGATTTGAGCAAGACCTTTCTGGTTCATTTGATGGAATTGGAGTGGAAATAGGATTAAAAAAGAATCAGCTAACAGTGATTGCCCCTCTAAAAGATACGCCTGGACAAAGAGCAGGATTAAAGGCGGGTGATATAATAGTAAAAATAGACGGCAAAAGCACTGCCGATATGGGTACTGAGGAGGCGGTAAATTTGATTAGGGGGAAAAGGGGAACAGAAGTGATTTTAACAATTTTTAGAGACAGCTGGAAAAACACAAAAGATTTTAAAATTACCAGAAGCACAATTAATATTCCTTCTATAGACTGGGAGCTAAAAAATGGGGATGTGGCCTATATTCATATATATTTGTTTGACCAATCATTATCGTCTAATTTTAATAAAATAGCATTAGAAATCTTAAATAGTCCTGCAAAAAAAATTGTGTTGGATTTGAGAAATAATCCCGGAGGATATCTTGAGGTTGCCCAAGAAATATCGGGTTGGTTTTTGAAAAAAGGCCAAATTGTAACAATAGAGAATTTTGGCGAGAGCAAAGATAAAAAATATTACAAAACTGAAGGGAATGCCAGTTTTTCTGAATATCCTATAGTTGTTTTGATAAACCAAGGTTCGGCTTCCGCCTCTGAAATATTGGCAGGAACATTAAGAGACAACAGAAAAATTCAGCTGGTAGGAGAAAAATCTTTCGGGAAAGGTTCTGTTCAGCAAGTGTTGGAATTAAGAGATGGCTCCATGCTTAAAATAACAATTGCCAAGTGGCTGACACCAAACGGCAACTCAATATCAGAAGTGGGATTAAGTCCCGATGTAAAAGTAGAATTAACAGACAAAGATTTTGAAAACAAAAAAGACCCTCAACTGGACAAAGCTCTTGAAATAATTAAAAATTTAAAGTAAGATAAACGCTGTTAAATAAAAATAAAAACATATTATGAAAGTAATTCTCCTAAAAGACGTTCAAGACCTTGGAAAAAAATACGAGGTGAAAGAAGTTAAAAATGGCCACGCCAGAAACTTTTTAATACCTCAAGGCTTGGCGAAAACTGCCACTAAACAGGCCTTGAAGTGGCTTGAATCCCAAAAAGAAATTATAGAGAAAGAAATTGTGGAAGATTTGAAAAAAGCGCAAGAAATGGCGTCTGGTCTTGATGGATTGGAATTGAATATGCCGGTTAAGGTTGGCGGAGAAGGACAGCTTTTTGAATCAATCAACAGCCAAAAAATAGCAGACAAGCTAAAGGAAGTGGGATTTGAAGTTAAAAAATCAAAAATCATATTAGAAAAACCAATTAAAACACTGGGAGAGTTTCCAATAAAAATTAGCCTGGATCACAACTTAGAAGTTGAAGTAAGAGTAATCATTGTAGAAGAAAAAATTTAAATATGGCGCGATATATTTTTGTAGCAGGAGGCGTAATGTCTGGCATTGGAAAAGGCATAGCAACAGCCTCTATAGGAAGAATTTTAAAGAGCAAAGGATTTAAGGTAACGGCAATTAAAATTGACCCTTATATCAATGTTGATGCCGGTACAATGAATCCTATTGAGCATGGAGAAGTCTTCGTGACTGATGATGGCATAGAGTGCGACCAGGATGTTGGCAACTACGAAAGATTTTTAGACGAAAATATTTACACCGACAATTATCTCACAACTGGCAGAGTTTATCAGTCGGTAATTAATAAAGAAAGAAATCTGGAATACGGAGGTAAATGCGTTGAAGTAGTTCCCGACATACCAAACGAAGTGATAGCAACAATAAAAAGAGCCGGTAAAAAAGTTAATGCCGATTTTATTTTAATTGAAATAGGAGGGACCATAGGCGAATACCAAAATATGTTGTTTTTGGAAGCCGCCAGAATGTTGAAAATAAGCAATCCCCGCGATGTGCTTTTTATTTTGGTAAGCTATATGCCTATTCCAGAGATAATGGGCGAGATGAAAACAAAACCAACACAATATGCGGTAAGAACATTAAACTCAGCCGGTATCCAACCCGATATGATTTTGGCCAGATCTATAGTTCCGCTAGACGAACCAAGAAAAACAAAACTTTCTAATTTTTGTAATATCCAAATTGAAGATATTATTTCCGCCCCCGACGTAAAATCAATATACGAGGTGCCTATTAATTTTGAAAAAGAAGATATGGGCAACAGAATATTAAAAAAGTTTGGATTAAAATCCAAAGCTTCTGATTTAAAAGAATGGGAAGGATTAGTTAAAATGATACAAGATTCTCCCTTGCCGGTTGAAATCGGCATAGTTGGCAAATACTTTGAATCGGGACATTTTACATTAACAGACTCTTATATTTCTGTTATTGAAGCCATAAAACACGCTGCTTTTTCTTTCAACAGAAAGGCAAAAATTACATGGATTTCTTCAGAAGATTTTGAAAAAAATCCGAAATCTTTTTCAACGCTTAAAAAATTTGACGGCATAATTGTGCCTGGAGGATTTGGGAATAGGGGAATAGAGGGGAAAATAAAAGTGATTGAATATTGCAGAAAAAATAAAATCCCATTTTTGGGATTATGTTTGGGAATGCAATTGGCAGTAATAGAATTTGCAAGAAATGTCTGCGGATTAAAAGATGCCACTTCGGCTGAATTTAAGCAATCTTCAAAAAATATTGTGATTGATGTTATGCCAGAGCAAAAAGTTCTCTTAAAAGAAAGAAGATATGGCGGAACAATGAGATTAGGAGCTTACAATTGCAAATTAAAATTCGGAACAACAAGTCATAAAGCTTACGGGAGTCCCAATATATCGGAACGCCACCGCCACCGTTATGAATTAAACAACGAGTATAGAAAACTTTTAGAAAAAAATGGCATGATAATAGCCGGGGTAAATCCCGAAAAAGATTTAGTAGAAATTATTGAAATTCCAAATCATCCATTTTTTGTGGCCAGCCAATTTCATCCCGAGTTCAAATCAAGACCGCTAAAACCACATCCCTTGTTTAGGGAATTTATAAAAATGGCAATTAAGAAATAATATCCACGTTTACAATTTTTGCTAATCTTTGAGAACCGTCAAAAAGCTTTTTCTGCTTTGTGCCAAAGCGAACAACGCCATCGCGCATTGCATAAATGGTGTCGTCTGACCCCCTTTTTACATTTTTGCCAAGGAGATATTTTGTTCCTCTTTGTCTGACAATAATCATGCCAACTTTCACTTTTTCACCGGCATGAATTTTAATGCCAAGCCTTTGAGCGGCCGAATCTCTGCCTAACCTGGAAGAACCCCCTTGTTTAGTTTTTGACATATTTTTAAATTTAAGCGGAAATGATAATATTTTTCAATTCGGGTTGGCGGTGGGTTTGGCGTGTTGAAAAATATTCTTATTTCCGCTGTAGATTACTTTAAATTATGATAGCAAAAATATCTGACTTTGTCAAAGCCCATTTTAATGATATAATACTAACTATTGTTATTGCGTTGCTAATTCTGCTATCTTTCGCCTGTGGATTTATAATAGCAAAGTATCAACAAAAACAACCAATTCAAATTTATGGAACACATACCACAACATATTGTTTTATTTCCTGACGGCAACCGACGCTGGGCAAAACAAAAAGGCATAGCTTCTTTGGATGGCCATATGCAGGGATATAAAAATCTGGTTGATTTTTCTGAATGGTGCAAAAATAGGGGAGTGAAAGCGCTTACCGCTTTTGGGTTTTCAACAGAAAACTGGTCAAGGTCAGAAGAAGAAGTTAATTACTTAATGAAACTGTTGGAAAAATGCCTCGTTGATAATTTGGAAAAATATAATCAAGACGGCGTAAGGGTAAGAATAATTGGGCAAAAAGAAAGACTGCCGGAGTCTCTGCAAAAAGTCATAAAAACAACCGAAGAATCCACAGTCAAAAACTCAAGCCTTAATTTGAACTTGGCTATAAGCTATGGCGGAAAATGGGATATTTTGCAAGCAGTAAAAAAAATAATAGAAGAGAAAATACCAGCAGAAAAAATTGACGAAAAATTATTTGAAAATTACTTATCCACAAATGGCCTGCCAGCTCCGGATTTAATAATAAGAGCCGGAGGAGAAATGAGATTGTCTAATTTTGTTTTATGGCAAGCCGCTTATTCTGAATTATATTTTTCACCAAAACTTTGGCCCGATTTCACAGAACAAGATTTAGACTTGGCTCTGGAAGAATTCAATCGCCGCGCTCGCAGATTCGGAAAGTAATCATATAAAAAGCGGAAATGGGGATATTTTTCAATTCGGGCTGGCTGTGGGCGAGGCGTGTTGAAAAATATCCTTATTTCCGCCTAAAATTAAAAAACCGACATTTTTGTCGGTTTTGTTTTGTCGCACAATAAGATTATTATAGGAAACACGCCGGAGTAGGGAAGCGAGCGCTAAATTAAAGCGTCTTAGCCAACGCTTGCGCCATTTTTATCCATTTTGGCTGTTTTGGTTTATTTTTGTATTTTGCCGCCGATTTTTGAATTTCAATTAAAGAGAGTAGGTCGTTTTTTTTCCATTTTACAAGATATTTGCCTTTATTTTTATATATAATATCAACCGCTCTTTGCCACAATTCAAAGTCTCTTTTCTTTTTATCAGCCAGCTGATTTTTCCGAAAAAAAGGCACAACCATATTATTTATATCATCAATTTTTTGCACCGAATATCTGGCCTGGTCTTTTGTGATGCAAACATCTCCGCAACCAATCACACCTTTAACAATTTTAAACATCTTCTCTTTTTCTTTTGGGCCGGTAACAACAAACTGAATTTTCCATCTGTAATATGTCGGCGCGCCGGTTCGCTCGCTCCTTGTGTCTTTTCTAAACTGCAAATCAAAGCATCCTTCTTTGTTAACTAACGCCGGAATATTAATATTATTTTTTACTGGCATAATATATTATTTTAACGCAAGTTAATTATACTAAATATCTAATTGTGCGACAATAGTTGAAATTTAAATATTACTGTGATATAAAACAATCAGAACCTTTCATCTCAAAACTTTATCCGGAGAAAAAACAATGACAAATCATCTGGAAGAATTCATAAATGAATTAGCGGAAATGTCCAATGAAAAACTGATTAAAAAATTAGTACAAATAATAGCGCAGGTAAATACTACGGGACTTTGTGGAATTCTGCGCAAAAAAATTTTTCATTTAAGTGCCGAAATTTTACGACGTATGGAATCAAAAACTAATAAAACCTGCGTACCATTTCCCGCCACCATTCAAGCCGAACTTTTGTCATGTGGAATTGACACAGAATTTCTCAAAGGGTAAACCAAGCAAGGCATACCGCCAAGCAACATTGGCGGTTTTATTTTGCAATAATCTTATTGTGCGACAAATTATGGTAAATAAAATTAATATTAACGATGTTTACAACCTCTTATTTTTTATCTGGGTCTGAGTGAAACTGGTGATGAATATCGCGCAAACGCTTGTTTGTCACGTGCGTGTAAATTTGGGTGGTGGCGATATTGCTGTGGCCTAAAAATTCTTGAATACTGCGCAAGTCAACTCCTTGGTTCAATAAATCTGTTGCATAACTATGGCGCAAGGTATGCGGAGTTGTGAAAATTGGTATGCCCGACAACAAGGCATATTTTTTTACCATTCTTTCAATTGACCTTGGCGAAAGACGGTTATCTGCATTTCCTTTTTTATCACGAAAGTTTATAAACAGGGCTTTGGTGTTTGCATTTTCTATTCCATTTCTTATTTCGAGATATTTTTTTATGAAGCTTAAAGCGCGTTCAGAAAAATAAACAACACGCGGTTTGCCTCCTTTTCCAATCACTCCAAGCTCCATATCTTTTTTATCTTTTAAGCTGTTAAACTGCTCAAGATTCAAAGATACTAATTCTGCGATTCTAAGACCGGTTGAAAAAAAGCTCTCCAAAATAGCCCTGTCACGGATGGAAATAGCGTCTTTTGGTTCAACCGAGGCCAAAAGTTTGCCAATCTGCTCTAAACTAAGGAATTTTACTGTTTTTTGAGCTTTATCGGCCTTAGGAAGGGTTATTTTGCCTGGGGGCAGTGAAAGTATGTCTTTAGCCACAAAATAGGCTAAAAGGGCCCTTAGAGCGATTAAATAGTAGTTTTGGGTACCCTTAGACAGCAGTTTGCCCGTAGCCGGGCTTGGTTGGCGGGAAAGGTATAATCTATAGGTCCAGATGTGTTCGGATGTCAGTTGGTGGGGAAGCAGAGAGCTATTTTTGGTATCATTTAGCCAATAAAAAAACTTTTCTAAATATTTTTTATAATTTTCCTGAGTATTATTACGCAAACCTTTTTCAACTTCACAATAATCTAAAAAATCGTGCAAATGTTCTTTTAATGGTTTTGATGACTTTTTCATAACTTTTGCTTTATGGCGCTTGGTGCCCTATTATACTCTATATTACTTCGGTTTACCTACATTTTGCGACATTATATATAATACTACAACAGAGCAAAGACACTGTTAAGGCATCTCCTACTGCACGGGCGTGCCGGAAACTTTTGTAAAAATACCGGCAAAATAATTTTTTATTTTATTCCAAATATTTTGCGCAATATTATTTTTTTGTTTATTAATTTCTTGTTGTAAAACTGCGCTTTTCTTTTCCACTTCCCCACTCGCTCCGGGGTAGATGTTTGCCCAATATGTTTTAATCTGTGTTTGCGCCTGGAAATAGAGATTTCTGCCGATTTTATTAAAGTATGTTTGCTGACTCAAAAACACCACTATTAAAAGTATAATTATAATTACAATATTTCTCACAAACCCTTTTTCATTCATATTTTAAATTTTCTATTGCCTCATTAATCCTTTGCAAAGTTTTTTCTTTGCCTAAAATATCGGCAATTTCAAACGGACTGGCCGACGCCTGCTTGCCCGACAAAGCAGTTCTCAACGGCCACAACAAAAATCCCCTGTTTTTTTCCGGATAACCTTTTTCCAAATTCAATTTTACGGCTTCTTTAATTAATTCTTCTTCTAAGTTTTTTGCATTCCAATTTTTTATTTCAGATAATTTTCTTTCTGATACCAAAAGCGACTCCCTGATATCTTCATCTGTCATCTGTTGCCATTGTAATATTTCTTTTTGATAATCTAACTTTTCCTTAAAAAAGAAATCTGTGAATTCCGTAATCTCTGACAACTTTTTTAATCTTGATTTGTACGCCTCCACAATTTTTTGCAGAGTTGCCAAAAGTATTTCTTGGCCTGTTTCCACAATTTTATAACCACCACTGTACTCCTCAATTAATTTTGCGGAAATTAAATACGGCAAACAAAGTTCTGTTAGTTTTTCAGTTGCTTTCTCGCGTATATAAAAACCGTTTATAAAATTTAGTTTTTGAATGTTTAAAACGGCTCCCGCTTTCTGAACTTTTTCCATAGAAAACTCTTTAGTCAAAGCCGACAAAGTAAATACTTCTTTTTCTGTGCCCGGATTCCAGCCCAAAAGCGCCATGAAGTTTACCAAAGCCTCTGGCAAATATCCTTGCTCTCTGTATTCAGCGATAGAAACGGTTCCGTGCCTTTTTGAGAGTTTTGTCCTGTCTGGCGCTAAAATCAATGGTAAATGGGCATATATTGGCTGGTCAAAATCCAATGCTTCTTGTATTAAAATCTGCTTTGGAGTGTTTGAGAGATGGTCTTCTCCCCTAATAACATGGCTTATTTGCATTTCTTGATCATCAACCGCAACAGCAAAATTATACAAAGGAGTATTTAAATTTTTGGCAATAACAATGTCCCCCAAAAGTCCCGCATTAAACTCTATTTCTCCTCTAACTAAATCTGTGAATTTAACTTTCTTATGTTGAATTTTAAATCTTATTACCGATGGTTTTTTTTGGTCTAAAAGTTTTTTCACCTCTTCTTTTGGCAGATTGGCGCATTTCCCGTTATAATGAGGAGCTACTCCCCTAACCATCTGCTCCTGGCGCATTTCTTCCAATTCGTCTTCTGAACAAAAACAATAATAGGCTTTATTCTCGTCTAAAAGTTTTCTAATATATTTTTCATAAATATCCAATCTCTGCGATTGTTTGTATGGACCATATTTGCCATCAATGTCCGGACCCTCATGCCAGTCTATGCCAAGCCATTTTAATTCTTCTATTATATCTTGCGTCCATTTTAAGTCAGACCTTTCTAAATCCGTATCCTCAATGCGCAACACAAAAATACCCCTATTCTTCATTGCAAACAAATAATTGAAAAGCGCGCTTCTGGCTGTGCCAATGTGCAACGCTCCTGTTGGCGACGGAGCTATTCTGACGCGAATTTTTTTTATTTTACTATCTTTTGTTTTCATATTTTTATTCCAATTCAAAATATTCCAGAACTTCTCTGGCAATAGCTTTGGCCGCCAATGGTTTTGAGAATCTCAGCGCTTCTTCTTTCATTTTTTCCAATTTATCCGGATGCAAAAATATATTGTGAATCACATCCAAAAAGAAATTACGAGTTAAATTGTCTTGCTCTACAACCAGCGCCGCTCCTGTTTGCGAATAAACGTAAGCATTTTTTGCCTGATGGTCGGCCGCAGCCGAAGGCAATGGAACCAAAATGCTTGGCTTCCCCATGGCCGCCAATTCAAAAATAGATCCTGAACCCGAGCGAGATACCACGAAGTCTGCGGCTTTATAGGCATGCTTCATTTTTTCTTCGTCCAAAAAACCTACAACATGGTAATATTTTGCTAAATCTTTATTGATTACCACCAAAGATTCTGCCTCCACTTCTTCTATATTATTTCTGCCGCAAATATGGATTAATTCAAACTCTGACAAAAAGTCGTTTAAAATATTTAAAACAAAATCATTAAGAGCTTCTGCTCCCTGAGACCCTCCTATAAATAAAATTATCGGTTTTTGAAAAGTCAAATCAAACAAATCCCCCGCCGTTTTTTTGTCGCCATTCAGTAATTCTTTTCTTATTGGGTTTCCAACTAAAATCGTATTTTTGGGGTCAAAATATTCTGTTTTTGGAAAAGACACAAATATTTTTTTTGCCCATTTTGAAGTGACTCTGTTAGACAATCCGGGCACAATGTCCGATTCGTGCAAAAATACGGGTATATTCAAAAACCTTGCGCCCCAAGTCACAGAAATAGACCCAGACCCCCCTTTGCTAAAAACCAACTGAGGGCGAATTACTAGAAGTAAAAATATACTTTGCAAAAAACCAATAGGTATTTTAAATAAAATATCTATTATATTTTGGTATGAGAAATATCTTCTGATTTTTCCCGATATTATTGTTTTTATTTTAAAATCTTCCTGGCCTAACATTATTAATCCAAACTCATCTTTCGCTCCCAAATAATAAAACTCCAAATCTTTCTTTGGATAAATTCTTCTTATTTCTCTGGCAATGGCAACTATCGGAAAAATATGTCCTCCTGTGCCACCACCCGTAAATAATATTTTCATGTTTTAGATATATTAAGCAACATTCCAACTCCTATCAACTCCGTAATTAAATGCGACCCGCCATAGCTAAAAAATGGCAAAGGAATGCCAGCCAAGGGCGCTATTCCCAAATTGGCGGCAATATTAAAAAATGCCTGAATCGATATCCAAAAAGTAATTCCTATAGCAGTCAATTGAGCAAATTTATCATTTGACGATTTTGCGATTTTGACTCCAAGAAATAAAAAAAATGAAAAAAGAGCAATCACAAACAAGCAACCAATAATTCCAGTTTCCTCGCCCAATATCGAAAAAATTGAATCTCCCATTGCCTGTGGCAAAAAACCAAATTTTTGAACCGACATTCCCCAGCCCTTTCCAAAAAATCCACCCGACCCGATAGCGATTAAAGATTGTTTTATTTGGAATCCCTTGCCCAAAGGGTCTGCCTCAGGATGCAAAAAAATTAACCAACGGTCTAATCTGTATGGCTCAAATTTTATCAAAGCGAACAAACCGCCAACGGCTCCGAATAATATAAAAATCGTATTCCAAACGGGTGTGCCGGCAAAAAAATATACAAGAACCAATGTCAATCCAATTATTCCTAAGGTGCTAATATCTGGCTGTAGAGACAGAAGCGCCGAGATTATTGCCAAAAAAATTAAAAAAGGAGCAAATACATACTTTATATTATGATAACCTTTTTTTGCCACAAATATCCATCCCCCTTTGCGACTTTCCGATAATTTATTAGAAATCAGCGCGCTTAAATATAAAACAGCTGTAATTTTCAACATTTCAGATGGCTGAAAAGTGGCTATGCCTATGCTTATCCAGCGTCTTGCTCCC
Organism: uncultured Candidatus Saccharibacteria bacterium; assembly: GCA_964466215.1. GTDB lineage: Bacteria > Patescibacteriota > Minisyncoccia > Minisyncoccales > Staskawiczbacteraceae > JACPYG01. The sequence goes on along the minus strand of CAYXRV010000001.1, from coordinate 15,245 downwards.
CAAAACTTAATGCCAAAAATTGGCAAAAGAGCAAATATTAAAAACCCTAAATTAATAAATAATAAAATTGGCGCTAATTTTTTTAAATAATCTAATGGTAATTTATAAGCGATTACAGCCAAAATTATTCCAGTCAAAAGCAAATACAGCTGATGTATAAAATAATAGTTTGTGTTGCCAAAACTTTTGATAGATGCGGGCGCTGAAAGGGTTGATAAAAACAGAATGCCAAAAACAACTAGAACAATTACCAAAAAAAGTAAATAATAATTTGGATGTTTTCTCATATTATTCAAAAAATTCATTAACTGCTTGTTGGAATTGATCTCCTTTTTCTCCAAAATTTTTCCACAAAGAATAGCTTGGAGCCGCTCCTGACAGTAAACATATTTTACCTTTTTTAGTATTTTTATAAGCAAAATCAACCGCTTTTTTCATTTTGGAAGTATATAGTATGTTAAAATTTTTTTTGGATTTTAAAATTTTATTTCCGCTATCTGGAAATAACACTATATTTCTTATTTTATACTTTTTAATTGTTTTCTCCAATTGCGAAAAATCATAACCTCTATCTTCCCCGCCGAGAAAAATTGTATCAATATTTTTAAGAGCCCTAATCGCCAATATTGCCGATTCTGGATTTGTTGAGCTGCCATCGTCATAGAATTTAATTCCGTAAAATTCTCCCACAAATTCTAATCTATGAGGAAGACTTTTAAAATTTTTAATTGTTTTTTTAATTAGTGCATCCGATACACCAAAAATATTAGCTACTGCAATCGCGGCTTTTATATTTTCTTTATTGTGCCCACCTATCAAAGGAATTTTAGAATTTTCTAATGGAACATTATTTGGAAATAGAATTGTTCTTGAAAGAGATTTTTTTGCCCACAAAACAAGTTTTTTGTATTTTGGATTATAAATAAATATATCGTTTGGACTTTGAAAATTAATTATATTCTGTTTGGCCAAGTAATAGTTTTCAGCGCCGGAATGGTAATCCATATGTTCTTGAAATAAATTAGTTATCACTGCAATATTGGGCGAAAAATCAATATCATCTAATTGATAGCTGGAAAGCTCTAATACAAAAATCTCACCTTTTTTAATCGGGCCCAACAACGCTTGCAACATTGGATTTCCGATGTTCCCCAAGATTCTTGCATCTTTTCCAGATTCTTTTAATATTGAATATATAAGTTGCGTTGTTGTGCTTTTGCCCTTGCTCCCAGTAATGCCGATTGTTTTATTCCCTAATTGTTTGATTTTTGCAAAAAATATATTTGTAGCGGTAGTATGATTAATTTTAACATAGCTTTTTGGAATCCCGGGGCTTTTTATGGCTAAATCATAATCTTTTTGTTTATCTAAGTAATTCTTGCTAAATTTAATATCGGCTATTCCAATTTCTAATTTAGGATAATTTTTTTGAATATATTTTTTAGTAACTTCTCCTTCTTTGCCATAGCCTAAAATTAAAACATTTTTTATTCCCGAAAATCTAAACTGGCTGGGAATATTTGGAGCAAGATTAGCGCCAAAAACCTCTTTTATTAAAGATTTTGGCTCTTTTATTTTTGACAAAAATGTTTTAATAATTAAATTATTTTTAAACTTTGGAGAGGCCAGATATAGAGCCACTCTTGCTTCTTGAAAAGTTCCCACGCAATCAAATGGTTTTATTTTTCCAAAACCCAAAACATCTTTAAACAATGGCATCAATTTTTTTTCTTCGTAAAGATTTTTATTGAATATATTGACTAATTCTTTTTTAGACAAAAAAGCGGACAACAAGATAAAAACAAAAACGCACTTTGGGCATTCTCCGCACCACAAAACTTCATTTCCATTTTTATTAATTATAAAATTTTTATTACAACTGGAAAAATAAGAAAAATATTTTTTGTATTTTGAAAAAAGTTCCACTATGCGAATTTCATAGAACGGACGCAACAAAGAAAAATAATGAACATCTGGGGTTATAAAATTTTTAACGTAATTTACAAACAAGTTTTCAAATTCCGAAGATTTGCTCCACTGATGATTAATAACTTCACCTTTATGTTTTGTGTTGCCAAAATTACTGCTGTATTCATTGGCTACTATACAATAAGAATATTCATACAAAACTGCGCAAAGAATATTTAAAAATGCATATATTGCAGAAACTGGAACGTGGCCTGCATATTTATTATAATCAAATAATTTTTCGTCTAAAATTCTTCTTATTTTTACGGACTTTGTTCCTGTTATATTTATTATTGCATTAACAAGACTAGATTCATTTTGGGTTTCGGTGAAGAAAGCTGTTGCATTAAAATTCTGTTCTTTCAAAATCTCTACTGCGACTATTGAATCCTTTCCCCCGCTTATTCCGACAAGACATTTATTATTTTTTTCTAATTTGTAAGAATTTGTTTTTACATTTTTTTTGAATGGAAATTTTGGAGAAATTTTGGTATCAAGATTATTTTTATAAAAAAATTCACCCAAACCCTTTCTATAAACTGTATCCCAAAAATCCGATTCACTCTTTGACAAAGAATAATTTACTCTTATTTTTGTCGCACAATAAGATTTCCAATAGCTAACACCTATTACTAAATGGAGCCCCTCAAATATTTTATCTAAAAGACCCGGTGGCAATTCTTTAACATTGGGTATTTCTGGCAAAACTACGGTTTCTGTAAAAAAAAGAGTGTTTCCGTCTTTAAACTCGGTTTTATAATTAAAAAAAATCCTTTTTTGAATAGGGTCAAATTTATATGAAGTAAATTCGAAAATGGTGGGCTTTAGTCTCATATTATACCGTGACTTTAAATATTAGAGGAAACTCTTTTGAATATAATTAAAAATAAAAAAAATAATACAATAGCCGATAGAATCCATATATACCAACGCTTTAAAAATTTAACAAATGGGGACGAATCTGCCACTGGAGCCGTAATATTGCCGGCAATAATCGGCTGAAAATTAATTGTCAAAGAATCCGAGGCAGACAGATTGCCTGAACTGATTATGCCCGTGGTTTGTTTTGCTGAAACTTGAGTAATTAATGACTGGACTTTTCCTTCAAAAGTAATTATTTTTGATAAATTTGGTGTAAAATTACCAATATTGATGCCAGAAGTTATATTGCCATTGAATGATAATCCATCAATTTTTAATTCGCTGGTATTGATAATTTCTGTGGGAATGTCTGCTCTTACAGTGATATCATTTACGGGAGATGTTGTTGTATTTTTTACAATAACCAAACAATTAATTGTTTGGTCGGCGACAACAGTAATATTTTTTGAAAAATTAAAATTATTATCTTTGATTCCGCAAAAAACAGATATATCTAATACGCCAAGTGGCGCGACAACGGCCGAAACAGAAGGCATTGTTTTATTTTTACAATCGCCTTCGTTTACGCATTTGTTGCCCAAACAACTATCTTTTGTGCATTCATTATTATCGGAACAAGACTTATATAAATCATTAATAGTTCCATTTGAATCGTACCAATACAAATCACCATTGCTACAACCTTCTTTAAAATGTTTTACATAAGAAGGCTGAGGGTTTATGCACTGTCCATTTTGACATCCATTAAAACAATCTTTGACCCAGCTTTGTTGCTTGCCACAAGAGTCGTACCAAAAAACAGAATTACCAACGCATCTTAGTGTTGCATTAGAACTGCAAAAAGTCTGCGCTTTTGTCGCAAAAAAACCTCCAGATATTCCGAGGAATAAAATGACTCCAAAAATAATTAACTTTTGTATTGTTTTCATATTTTTAATTTTAACCTAATAATCTTACAGCTACTCCAACAATTGCTAAAACTATGCCAATAATCCATGCTCGCATTGTAATTTTGTATTGCGGCCAGCCAATTGCTTCAAAATGATGATGTATCGGAGTGGAAAGAAATATTTTTTTTCTTCTGATTTTTTTTGATAAAAGCTGCATTATCACAGACCCGGTTTCCAAAACCAGGAGTCCGGCGATAATTGGCAAAACCAAAACCGAATCGGTTAAAAATGCCACAACCGACAAAGTGGTAGTTAGCCCCAAAATTCCTGTTTCGCCCATATAAAATCTGGCAGGGGGTATATTAAACCATAAAAAAGTGAACAATGTTCCCGTAATCACTGCGCAAAAAGTTGCTAAATCCACCTTGCCTTGAGAGAAAGCAATTATTGTAAATGCCCCAAAAATTGATGCAAAAGTACCGCCGGCTAATCCGTCTAATCCGTCAATAATTCCTCCCGACCAAGTGGCCACCATCACTAAAATAAAAATAGGAACATATAAATATCCTATTGAAAATTGACCGAGCAAAGGAACGGTAATAACATCCCATCCTAATTTTTGATAAAACCAAATTCCTCCGATAAGTCCAATTAAAGCCACAACAAAAAGTCTTTTTTTCAACGAAAGTCCTCCTCCAATATATTTGCCTTTTCCAAAAACTTGCAAAGAATCATCTAAAAGCCCGACCAATGAAGTTGTTATTAAAGTAAACAACGGCAACCACGTTTGACTTCTTGATAGAAAATTCAGACTAGGAAACCAATAAAAAATTAAAATAACCAAAACGACCGTTATCCAAATTAGCAGTCCGCCAAAGCGAGGCGCTTTTGTTTCTCTTTCTTTGTGAAGATTATAAAAAACAGTGGCATCTTCGCCGCTTATCGCTTTTGTTCTGGCTTCTTTTTTCCAGAGTTTATGTTTATATAAAAAATTAATTAATGAAGGGCACCAAACGGCGGCTATAGCAGAGGCAATAGCTGCTGAACCTAAAACTTTAATAATATTAAAAGTGAATAGCGTCATTATTATTTTTTAAATTACCACTTATAGGCAATGTTTAGCCAATTAATTATTTTTTTCATTTCTTCTAATCTGTCTGTCGAGCCTAAAATAACATTTATTAAATAATTTCCTTCTGTTGGACTTTTTTCAATCACAAGAAAAGTTCCTTTGGCATTATTTGTAAAACCGGTTTTACCACCAATAATTTCGGGCATCTCTCCCAAAAGCTTATTGGTGCTTATCAACTTATGATGAAATTGACCATTGTCTAAATATAAATCATATTCTTTAAGACCTATGATTTGCCAAACCAACGAATGTTTATTCAATAGATATTCTGTCAGCGCGACTAAGTTTTTCGCAGTAGAATAAGAGCCCGGATTTAATCCGCTGGAATCCGCAAAATGAGTGTTCAAAAGACCTATATTTTCCGCTTTTACGTTCATTAAATACACAAACCTATCTTGTCCTATAACCGAAGAAAGAGCAAAAGCCGCATCATTACTGGATTCAATCAATGCTATATACAAAAGATTTTTTACTGAAAGAACTTGCCCCACTTTTAAGTCTCCTTGTTCGCCCTCCTGCGATACATCTATATCTGTTATAGCTACTTGTTGCTGTAAATTATAATTTTCCAAAACTATCAAAGCTGTCATGAGTTTTGACAAACTGGCTATTGGTAAAATTTTTGTTTCATTTTTTTTAAAAAGAACTTCTTTCTGCATCAATAAATCCGTTTCCACAGAAATGGCAGATTCTGCATCAATTTTTAAGTCTTCTATCTGTTGATTTTTATATGGCGCTAAATTCCGCTCAACTGGCGACTCTTTCACGCTCGCTAAAATATTCTCTTTATTAAAAGAGAATTTATTTTTAAGAAATCCGGACAAGTTGTTAAAAATGGTCATAAGAATTATTATTGTCAAAAAAACAAAAACAGTAAATAGTAAAATATTTTTAATTACTGGTTGTATGTCGGTTTTATTCATTATATCTATTTTTTTGTTATTTTCTTGACTGGTTTTTTTGACTTTTCAGATTTAACGCGGTCAACTTTTATATGCAGTTCCTTTAATTGTTTCTGATAAACTTCCGCAGGGGCTCCCATCATTAAATCTCTCCCGTCTCCCGTTTTTGGAAAAGCAATCACCTCTCTGATATTTGGCTCCGAATGCAAAATAGACAAAAGTCTATCAATGCCAGGAGCAATACCTCCATGAGGCGGAGCGCCGTAGGTGAAGGCTTCCAGCATATGGCCGAATTTTTCTTTTATCTCTTCTTTCTTGCAACCCATTATTTCAAATACTGCCTCTATGGCTTCTGATTTGTGATTTCTTATACTTCCTCCACCTACCTCTGAACCGTTTAGCACGATATCATATTGCGTGGTTAAAATATTTTCTATATTTTTTTTATTTATTAAATCTTCTCTAAATTCTGGCTTTGCCGCAGAAAAAGGATTATGGGTAAACGTCCACTTGCCCTCATCGTTTTTTTCAAAAAATGGAAAATCGACTACCCAACAAAATGCCAAAAGATTTGAGTCTGACTTATCTTTACGAATATCCGGTTTGTCTGAATGATATTTTTTCATTACTTCTTTATAGCTCATTCTTGGAAAAGGAATTTCCTGTATCTTTTTATTTGGATACAGATTTTTAATAAGAGTTATAAAAAGTCTTTCTATCAAGCTCATCACATCTTCTTCTGCAACAAAACTCATTTCTAAATCCAGTTGAGTATGCTCGGTTTGGCGGTCGCCTCTTGGGTCTTCATCTCTTAAACAGCGAGCTATCTGAAAATATCTTTCAAAGCCGGCAACCTGCAAAAGCTGTTTATACTGCTGAGGAGACTGCGGAAGCGCGTAAAAACTGCCCGGATGCAATCTTGAAGGAACAATAAAATCTCTTGAGCCTTCGGGCGTTGATTTTGTAAGCATTGGAGTTTCAATTTCAACAAATCCTTCCTTATCTAAAAAATCTCTCATAAATCTAATAACCATATTGCGAGCCACAAGATTATTCTTTAATCTTTCTCTTCTTAAATCCAGATATCTGTATTTCATTCTTAACTCTTCGCTTATTTCATAACCAGTCTCATCAATTGAAAATGGCAAAGTTTGCGCCTCTGCCAAGACATTTAAAGACTCCACTGAAAGCTCCACTTCTCCTGTTTCAATTTTTGGGTTCACCATTTGCTCCGGCCTTTTCACAATTTGACCCGTAATTTCCACCACCCATTCTGGTCTTAAATTTTGAGCCAATTCATAAACTTCTTTATTTGAGGGCACAAAAACCACTTGCAAAACTCCGCTTCTGTCGCGGAGGTCAATAAATAAAATTTTGCCGTGGGCCCTTCTACTATTTACCCAGCCGGCAACTTTTACCTTTTCTCCAATATGTTTGGCCGTGTCTTTTACTAAAAATCTAGGCATAATTTTTATTTATTTCGTAAATTTAAAAGTAGAAATAATCGTCTGTATTTCATTATATGCTTTTAATTTTGCCTGAACTTCATCTTGGAATCCTGCTGGTATAGGAGGCCCGCCCAATACATCTGATGGATTTTCTCGTAAAATATAACCTTGGTATGAATAGTTAAAACTAAATATGTTATTCTCTTTTTGAATTTTTAATGTGACAGATGTATTTACAGGAACATCACCAGATTGCTCTGTTATTAAATACCCATTCAGATTACTAACAATGTAGGGTTTATATGTAACTGTTAACGGTGCTGCAGCCGACGCGCTAGCTTTCTGGCTATCTTTTACATATTTTTTTACATTTTGCTCAAGAGATGCAGTGTAACTTTTCACTTTCACAGAGAAAGAATTTTGTCCGTAATTGTCATAATCTAGTACTATATTATCTGTTGTAGAATTTTTGTTTACAGAAAAATTTTTTGGATATTTTATTTCAAATCCATATTGGTCATTTTTATATGTCTGCCAACCAGCGGTTTCATCTTGTGGTTTTACTGTAGGACAATCTGCAAATTCACAGTTTGGGCCTGTGCGGCCAACAGAAGACCCATCGGGGCAAACTTTTGCTTCTTGAGCGCAAGCCACTGGCTTTTCTTGTTTTTTTGTAAACAATGATGTAATTAATGATTTATCATAAATCAAATATAACCCCAAAGTGATAACTGCCGTAAATCCTACGACTACGGCTATCGCTAACGCCAAATTACCTTTTTCTTCTGCCATAATTTTAAAAATTAATTATTTTTTTTAATTTTAATAAATTTTCTGCCGACTTTAATTATCATATTATTTTGAATTTCAATCATTTTTTTCCAATCATCAATTTTTGTTTTTTCGTTATTAATTTCTGTGGTTACCGCTCCGCCTTCGACTAATCTCTTTGCCTCATTTTTTGACAAAACAATTTTTGAATCAAACAATAAATCTAAAACAGGATATTCTTTTTCATCCGTTTTAAAAATTTCTATTTCCGACGGCGCTTGCCTATCTCTGAAAACTTTATTGAATTCCTCTTCCGCTTTTTGCGCCTTAGTTTTCCCGTGATACAAAGTAACAATTTCTTTTGCCAACCTTGCTTTTATATTTCGCGGATTATTTAAAGATTTCTTGATACCGTTAATTTCATTTTTAGACAAACGGGTGGCCAGCTCAAAATATTCATCAATTAATTCATCTTTCATTGACATTATTTTTCCATACATATCTTTGGGCTCGTCAACAATTGTTATTATATTACCCCAACTTGTAGACATTTTTCTGCCATCCAATCCCGAAAGCATTTTTAGTATCATAATATCCTGAGGTTTTTGGTTAAAACTTTTTTGTATTTCTCTGCCTGTTTGCAAATTAAAAAGCTGGTCTGAGCCGCCGGTTTCTATATCTGCTTTTATCATCACTGAATCATATCCTTGAAACAAAGGATAATCCAATTCGTGCTGACCGATTGGTTTTCCTTCGTCCCATCTTTCTTTAAAATTTCTTCTCTGTATTGTCTGCTGAGCCGTAAATAACATTTGCAAAGACACAAAATCTCTTACTTTCATTTTAGAAAACCATTCGCTATTATAGTGCAACTCAACCTTCTTCATATCTAAAATTTTACCGATTTGTTTTGCATAATCTTTCATATTGTTTTTTATTTCTTTTTCGGTTAAAGTTTTCCTCATTGCCTGCTTATCGGAAGCATCTCCTATCTGGGCTGTAAAGTCGCCAATAATCAAAACCACCTTGTGTCCCAGTTCTTGAAAATCTCTTAATTTCCAAAACTGAAAAGCCCTGCCTATGTGTATTTTAGGACCGGTGGGGTCTATGCCGTGCTTTATTCTTAATTGTCCCCCTGATTGCAACTTTTTAAGCAGATTTTCTTTTTCAAAAATTTCTTCCACTCCCCTGCTTAATATTTCGTTAATTTTGTCGGGATTTGTGTTAATCATATTGTTTATTTTATTATACCTATTTTACGAAAAAATTAAAGATTAGCCGATACTATTGACAATAACCAATAAAATCAATAGAATAGAAAAGTATTCTAAAAATTGGAATACTTTTTAGTTCTTTGTTAATCTTTTATGAAAGGATTTAGAATGGAGTCGCAATTGACAGAAAAGGTTGAATTGCCAAACCAGTGCTTAGGTGTTAATTCTGGCAAAAGATGCACTGAGATGCTACCAAAAGGAAAACACGTGTGTAATCGCTGTAAAGCAAAAATTAATTCAGGCGGAAGTAAACTATCCTTGAAAATAACATCTGGCAACAGATGTCATAAAAAACCTTATCCTAAGGATATTTAATATTCTCTTTGATAGATAGAGCTGACATTTGTCAGCTCTTTTTTTATTTTTAAAATTTATCGGCTAATTTATAAATATCGCCGGCACCCATAATAATCAAAACCTCTCCGGTTTTAATATGTTCTTTGATATGTTTTTCTATGTCGCACAATAAAAAATATCTGACATTATTTTTATCAATTTTTTTAACTAATTTTTCTGAACTTATTTCGGCATTTATTTTCTTTGTTTCGCGTCCGGCAACGTCATAAATATCGGCAATTATAATGTTGTCTATCGCCAACGACCTGAATATTTTTACAAAATTATTAAACAAGTAATATGTTCTTTGATATTGATGCGGCTGAAAAACACACCAGATTTTTTTCTTTGGATATTTTTCTCTTGTGGCTCTTAGGGTTGCCAAAACTTCTGTTGGATGATGACCATAATCTGATATGACTATAATTTTTTTGCCACCAGCTCTCCTCTGTTTTAAATCAAATCTTCTCCACGACCCTCTATATTTTGATAGAACATCAAAAGATATTTTGTCTGTAACTCCCAAAATTCTTGCCACGGTCAAAACAGCCAAGGCATTATAAACATTATGTTTGCCCGGTATTTTCAAAATTCTTTTCAATCTTTTTGATTCTTTTTGTTTTATTGAGTAAAAAGTTACCTCGTGTTTGCCCTTTTTTGCTATTTTATTGATGTTTTTATCTTCTTTATTGGCTACCAAAATACCATCTTTGCCCAAATGGCTCAAGTATTGTTTGTAGGTTTTTTTAATATTATTTAAATTTTTATAATAATCCAAGTGCTCTTTTTCCATATTTGTCAGAACAATAATTTTTGGCCAATAATTCAAAAATGAAGCAAAATGCTCATCTGCCTCTATTACTAATATCTTACTTTTACCAGCTCTAAAATTTGTATCGCCAAATTCTTTGAGTTTTGTGCCCACAATAACAGTTGGGTCAAGACCCGATTTTTCCAAAACAAGAGAAATCATTGCTGTTGTGGTGCTTTTTCCATGAGTGCCCGAAACGGCAATTGTAAAATATTGTTTTGTTAAATTTCCAAGGGCTTCGGGATAGCTTTGCAATTTAATATTCAACTCTTTTGCTTTTTTGTATTCTGGATTATCTGGCTTTACCGCGGGACTGTAAATAACCAAATTAGCATCTCTGCTTAAATTGTTTTCTGAATGCGAGCCAATCGTAATCTTAATCTCCTTTTCCTCTAAAAATTCTGTAATTTCAGACGACACCAAATCAGACCCACTGACAATGTGCCCCTTTGATAAATAATATTGAGCAAGTCCTGAAACGCCTATTCCGCCGATTCCGATAAAGTGAATTTTCATTTTTAAATTTTAAAATTATGCGATTCTATTATTGTGTATTCTGGTCCCCCTTTCTTCAAAACGCTTTCCATTACTTCAATTGATTCAACTGTAAAAATAAAATCTATATTTTCATTAACTTCTGGTCTTTCTTCCGGCTCAATTTTTCTCCATTCCCAGCCACTTATTCTAGCCAAAGTAATATGAGGAGAAAATGTCCCCGTTCCAGGAATGAATCGCACTATTTCCAATAAAGATTTTTGCAGATTGTTTTTTAATAATGTCAGTTCTTTTGAACTTTCGCCTTTAACCCAAATCATCCGAGGCGGTATTTTTTTTGTTGGACCATATATAATTTTATTTAAATTAATATTGAAAGAATTATGTTTTTCTACAACCTCTTTCACAACCACACAAACTTCTCCCAATTCCTCTTCGGTTAAATTTCCCAAAAATTCCAAAGTAATATGCAAATTATCTGAATTTGTCCATTTAGCTGGCAGTTCCTGCCATTTTTCCTTGTACGAATCTAATTGTTTTCTTACATCACTTGGCAGATTTATAGCGATAAAAACTCTGTGTTTTCTTTTCATTTTATTGAATTTTAGCACAAAAAAAGCTAAAATCAAACCATGAACGAAGAAATATCAAAAATTTTCAAAGATATAATAAGGCTTTTGGAAATAAAGGGAGATAAAGCTTTGGGCTACAAATTAAGAGCTTACAAAAACGCCATAAGCATTTTAGACAATTTGAAAATTGACATAGGTGAAATTTATAAAGAAAAAGGATTAAAAGGAATAAAAGATGCTGGCATTGGCGAAAAAAATGCAAAAAAAATTGAACAATATATTAAAAAAGGACACATTAAGGAATATAACAACTTAAAAGAAGAAACCGCGATTCGCCAGATTATCACTTATTTTTTTGAATCAAAAGGATTGTCCTTGCAAGAATTGAAAGAAAATGCTAAAAAAAGAAAGATAATATATTCAAGATTCACTAAACCCGCCAAACAGCTTTTGGACTTGGCTGGCTCCACTGAAAAAGCCAAAGAAGCGATTAAAAAAGTTTCACAATGGGCAAGTTCTAGAAAACTTGATTATTCCATTGAAACTGTTTTTAAAAAATGGCTTGAAATGGACACGTTAAAACCAAAAGAAATAGTCAAAAAACCATTTTATAAAGAAAGTCCAATGGTTTGGTCGGAAGCGAAGAAAAAATGGTTTGTAATTTCCAAATATGGAGAATGGCTGGAATTTGCCGATAAGGAGTCAACAATTGAGTGGAAAATAGTTGAATAAAAATAAAATAATATGTTAACTCATACAGATTTAAAAAAAGGCACAAGATTTATTTTTGAAGGTCAGCCATGGGAAGTTTTGGAAGCTCAGCTTTTGAAAATGGCTCAAAGAAGACCTGTTATTCAAAGTAAAATCAAAAACCTTATTTCGGGGGCTGTAAGAGAAAAAAACTTTCAGCAAGGCGATATTTTTGGCGAAGCGGAATTGGAAAAGAAAAATATTAAATTTTTGTATTCCAACAAAGGCCAATATTTTTTCTGCGAAGAGAACGACCCTAAAAATCGCTTTTCTTTCACCGAAGACCAAATTGGCAAACAAGCTAAATTTTTTAAACCCAACTCTCTTGTGGAGGGCATACTTTTTGACGACAAAATAATCAATATTTCGGCTCCAATTAAGGTTCAGCTGAAAGTCAAAGAATCTCCTCCCGGAATTAAGGGAGACCGCGCGCAGGGAGGAACTAAATTAGCCATATTAGAATCGGGGGCTGAGGTGCAAGTTCCCCTATTTATAGAAGAAGGCGACATAATTGAGGTAAACACGGAGCTCGGAGAATACGTAAAAAGAGCTTAAACAAACGACCTCTCACTAATTTCTTTTTCAACTATTGCCCGCGCTTTGCTATATTTTAGTTTTGATATTTTTCTGATAGGGTCTACTATTTCTGGCCTGCCTTTTTTAGGTTTTATTGCTTCCATTTTAAATGGAGTTGATGTTTTGTTATTTATCATCATTTTTAAAATCAAAGTAAAATTATCAAGATTTACTAAGTCAAACCTTGAAAATTCCGGCTCAAATTGTTTTTCTAAAAATTCGGCGTCTTCAGCTCCAATGCGATAAGATGCAATTGTGCCCACATTTCCAAAAACGGCATTTTTAATTTGGTCGGTTAATTGAGGAATATATTGATGGGCCATTATCAGGTTTAATTTATACTTTCTGGCTTCAGACAAAATTGTGGAAATGCTATCGGTTGTAAAATTCTGGAATTCATCAACATACAAATAAAAATCTTTTCTTTCTTCTTCTGTAATTCTGGCTCTCTTCATGGCAGCCATTTGCATTTTTGAAACTAAAATCAAACCCAACAGAGAACTGTTCACTTCGCCCGTTAATCCTTTTGATAAATTAGCCAAGAAAATTTTTCCTTCATCCATTATTTTTGACAAGTCAAAACTGGAATGGGATTGCCCGATAATGTTTCTCATCATTTCGTTTTCAATAAATCTGCCGACTTTAGAAACAACATAGCCCAGCATATCGCTTTTTGTGCTGCCTGTTGTTTGCGCCCACTCCTTTAACCAAAAATTCCTGACAATTGGGTCTGTAACCTTGGTCAGTCTTTCTTGTAAAAATGACGGGTCGGTAAACATTTTTGGAATTTCAACCAAAGTGCCAGGATTGTCTTTATCTGCCATCAAAACCAGCATTGCATTTCTCATATAGTGCTCAAACATCGGCCCTATTATTTCCGGCGGAAATAATTTGTAAAAAATAGCTATCATTTCCTGCACGGCAAAATCTTTTTGCTCTGGAGTGTCATACTCAAGCATATTTAAACCGGCTGGCCTTTCTAAATCAAACGGCTCAAATAAAACTATGTCATCAACCCTATTTTTAGGAATATACGACAAAATATCGTTGACCAATTCTCCGTGAGGGTCCACAACAGCCACACCCTCGCCATTTTCAATATCTTGCCTTATCATTTCCTTTAATAAAGTGGTTTTACCGGTACCGGTTTGACCAACGACATAAAAATGTCTTCTTCTGTCATCTCTTGACGCAAAATAAACTTTTTTTTCGTCGCCGCGAAATAAAACTTTGCCAATTAAATTAACTCCTTTCTCCGGCAAATCAGATGGCGGAGCTGCCACTCCCGATTTTGCGGATTTAATGTAAGGGGTTTCAATAAATTGTGTTGGAAAATGATAAATACTAGATAATTCTTCTAAATTTAAAATATTTGTTTGCGCTGGATTAAAATTCCTAAAAGTAAAATCATAAATCAATTTTTTTAGTTCTTTTTTACGTACATTTTGAGGCTCCAAACTATTTATCGCCGAAAGTGAAAACTGAGAAAACGCGCTTTGCAAATGCCCCAAAATTTCTTCTGCCCTATCTGAGGTTTTTGCGGAAGTCATTATCCTTATATTAGTCTGGAATGGTTGCTTTTGAATTTTACTTTGAATAGCGTCATAGTCTCTCTGGTCAATCCCCTGCTGCTTATTTTTTACATCTTCAAATCCTTTTTCCTTGTTTTTTACGCCTTCTGGACCCTTAAATATTTCTTCAATAATTTTTAAAAAACCTGATTGAGAAACTTCTGCCATGGCAGATCTGGCCGATTTTCCTTCTCTAATTTTTGTCAAAACTTTTTCTCCTTTTTCCCTTAAATTTAAACCGGCTAAAGGCCTTATTATTATTTGGATTGCGGCTCCTTCGTCCGCTGAAATTTTACTCAAATTATTTGTAATGGTTGAAAGGGGGTCTTTTTCCAAATTTTGATAGGTGCTGATTGGAAACAGCGGATTTTCTTTTAATTTTAAATATGCCCCCGCCACCGCTCCCTGAGGTTCAAAAACGGTATAGTCTTGGGGAACTTTTTCTACAATTGCTCTCGGATACACTCCCTGCACATATTTTTCAAAAGCGGTATCTAAATATTTTGGCACCGCGACATAAAAAGAAATATCCGCGCCGCCAATTTGCGAGGCAATTTCAAATGCCACGCAAGGAAGTTCTCCAAACATTTTGGTTTTTTTAAGATATAAAAAATTGGCAAAAATTTGCTCCATTTGGGAAATTAAAATCTTTTCGTCTTTTTGCATTAAGTCGTCTTTTTTGAAGTCGTTTTTGGGCATCATAACCAAAAAAAGAACGGTTTCTAACCCGCCCATCATAGCGCTTTTACCGCTTTCTTCAGAACGCAGAGCAATAACAAATCCAAATAAAATTAAAATAAAAACTAAAATAAGACCTAATATGATAATAGACATTTTGAGAAATTTATAACTATTTTATTTTCTAAA